>VBPR01000081.1 GCA_005877345.1 Nitrososphaerota archaeon | reverse complement strand
AGAATTCCTGAACCTGAGCGTGATCAGATACTAAATAGATCTTTATCGAAGTAGGAAAACGTAATCTTATTCGCCATAATATCATAACTCATATCTCGTCAAGCATTCCGTTATCATTGATCGGTCACAAGGGGATTTGATTGAATATTCTTGCGCAACATTATTAGAATTTCTAATACTAGAATATGATTAGATGTTATAAAGAGGAGACAACCTAGGTAAGGGAAGGAAGGGATGCGTGACGATATCGGTTCTAACAAGGGGATTTTTGGTACAAGAAATGACGTTGAAAGGTTGTCTCAACGGCTGAGGTCGAGGTTTATGAAATTGCACTTGGAAGAATATACCTACGAAGAATTCATAGAAATTGTCCGGAAAACCTATCGGAAAAAATTGGCTATGCAGTATGGAATCAGATTAACTCCAAAGACATTAGAGATGCAATAAAAATGGCAAAATTGAAAGACATTAGAGATGCAATAAAAATGGCAAAATTGACAAAGTCGTCTACTGACGTGGAATGGTTGGTAGAAGTACAGATGAAATATGCAAAAAAAGATTTATTGGGAATAGATATTGATCATATTTTTGTTAATTGTTAAATAGTTTCACATACTATTATGTGATGAAAAGTTATAATCTATATTTGTATTTTGCAAAAGTGTAATGGAAAACAATAGGAATCCACTGTAACAAACGAGTTACAAAGAAGTATCAAATTGTAACTATTATAAACAAATTCAAATTATATTTCATGGAACATTATGAATAGGCAAGAAAAACAGGAACTTGTATCCCGGCTATACAAAGAAGGTAAAACCATGAGGGAAATATCCAAAGAGGTTCATATGTCATTTAGCGATATAGGCTCTATCACAAAAAAACTAAATGGGAATTTAGAACCTAAGAGAAAGGAAATATCAAAAGAATCTCAAGCTCTAAAATTATTTAGAAAAGGAAAAAATCCAGTTGATGTAGCAATATCATTGGACATATCCGCCTCCAAAGCTGCAGGAATATACAAACAATTCTGGAAATTAAGAGGTTTATACAAATTGCTTCAATTGTATGAACAAGTTAAATCTGACATTTCTTTATTAGCAAAAGTTCATGATGTTGTTAAAAAATATAATCTTGAAAAAAAAGATATAATCAATATTGTTCGATATGCACCTAAACACCTTTATCTAAAAGATGAAATTGAAAAACAAGAATGGCAATTAGATTCTGTTTTAAATGAAAAGGATGATGCAAATGATTCTTTACTATCCGCAAAGAAAAAACACGACGAATTGATAAAGCAGATTGATAAGTACAATGATATCAGTATAAGAAAAAACTCATATTTAGAAAATTTGGAGGATGAAATAGAGAAAATAGAAAATCAAATTTCAAAACTAAAGAATAGTGATGAATACTACACAAAGTTTGAACAGTTTGCTAGAGAAAAATTAGATTCCTTTATGAAGGATAATAGATGGATACTCCCTTTAGCGATTGACGTCGTAATTCAATCAATCAAAAAAAACCCGTTTAAACAAATGATAATTAATGATGAAATAGCTGATAAAGTACATCAAAAAAAATTGTTAGACATATGTGAGCTATTGTTTGACAAGTTATTAAAACAATTTATGGATATCACTCTCGAATTTGATCCAAATCAGGACATAAACGCAGTCGATACACCTAATTTGGATCAATCAATTTCATCAACTTGAATCTGAAGAAATTTGGTTTTATGGTTGTATATAACGAGTCTTGATCACTTCATTTTAATCACGAATTGTATGACATGGATCAATAGCCAATATCCTTGGTCATTTAGGTCTCCCAACTTTTTGCTTTTGCCATGATTCCCATTTTTATCAACGATGCTTTATTTGGATAACATAATTTTCCTGGAACTCGAATTATGATATGTGATTCACATTCTTCTTTAATTTCTGTCAAAAACTCGCAGTAATAACATTCAAAATTAGACTCTTAAGTCTTTTCTTTTCTATCTGACCTATATGACGTATATGACGTATATGACACTGACTCTAGTTCATAGCCAACATTAGTACTTTGGTTGGATGAATTAAGCCCTGGATTGTTTTCTAAGTTAGATTTGTCATTATGATTTTGATTAAAATCACTTTGTCTTTTTATTCTGTCATAAATGTCATATACGTCATATAGTATACCATTTTCTTTCTTTTACATCCATTGTAGAACCGTGGGTTTTTGATTCGTTCTTTTTATATTTGCGTGATTAACTAGCATATCATATAACTCTCTCACTTTTCTGTTCTTATGTATTTTCAGTGACTTATTTTCAAAATTTAGATACAGTCTCACCTGTTCATTCTTTTCACATATTTTTATTACTAAATCCTCAAATGTTATGGAACAGTTTAGTTCCTTTAGGATCAAGATAGAGGTGTTATAGGCTATTACTTTAGGACTTGTTGAAACACTGATAACACTTTGAAAGTTTTGTAATACAATATTATAGAATTCCATAGCTTCATTAGCATCTTCTTCATCTACAATTTGTTTGAGTTTTAATCTGGCAATTGATTTTGATAGTCTAAATAGTGTGTCTAGAATTCTGTTAGAACCAAAATGTTGTATTCTAATCTTTATAAAGAATTCATTTAACATTATTTTAGCCTCATCACTTATCTTGGGATTGAACCTTTTTGCATATTGAATATGTTTTATAATATAGTTGGAATAATCAGGTATTTTCCTCGTTTCCAGTTCCGACCTTTTATATGCATATTCTCTTACAACTTTCTCATCTTTTAGATTCCTAAAAACAAAGATAAGATCAAATCTATCTATAATAGGTTTCAGAGCAGGGATTTCATTTATATCGATCTTATCTACACCTGCCCAAGCAGAATTATTTATTGGATTTGCTGAAGCAATTATAGTGGTGGGAGACTTTATGGGAGCATTTATACCGTGTTTGTTTATAGTAAACTCACCCTCCTCCATGATGTCTAGAAAATGGGTTTGATCATCATAGTACATTCTTCCAAATTCATTCACGGCACATAAGGCATTTTTGGATAGTGGTGCTGGTCCTAATCTTAACAAGTAATTTTCTTGTTCTTTTGATACTATGGCTGTTAAACTTTTACCAGATGAATTCTGACCGCCACTTTCATATTTACTATTAGGAACTAGCTTAGTTACTGATTTAAGTAATCTTGATTTTGCTAATCCTGGTTCTCCTATTAAAAATGCATGAACTCTTTCACGTCTTAGATTTGTTGAATTACGAGTGTTACCATCACAACTAGAATTAACAGCACATAGCAATAATCCCTTTTTAACATGTTCATATCCTATAATCGAAGGATCAAACATTGAAACAAGTGTATCGATTATTTTTGAATTGTGTTTTTTAGTAAACCTGTTTATAGCGCCTATATCCGTTTGAGTTAATGCAGTACTGTCGCTCCTATCATATTGAATCAACTCTGCATAAAAATAGGGAAATAATTTCTTACCGTTATTTTTAGACTCATTTATTAGTATTTGACCTTCAATTATTACGGTTTCTCCGACACGGATATTTTCTGTATCTCCATCAAAAAGAAAAACCCGTAACCTCTCAAGATCATTGAATGATTCTAGATCCTGTAGTTCAACAACAACTGTATTGACATAATAATAATTTACATTTTCAATATTTTTATTGCAATAATGACATTTTGCCTCATTTTTTCTTATATTAGATATAGGAAATGGAAAATTAATTTCAGTGGGTTTCATGCATCCATCACAATAAAATTTAATTCCTGATATCATCTTGAAAAGTCTTGTTAGGCTACATATCATTCCTTTTACTTTAACTCTTCCAAAATTCATTCGGAGTGCTTTAGAAACAGGGACTAATTCAACATTATGAATCCTTTCATCACTTATCCTTTCCAAATCATGAATCATAGTTGTCATTATTTATCACCTAAGCACATGGGCACATTTTTTACATACCCAAATGTTTATGACTTTATCATTACCTACTTTCATTTTTACATACTCTGTTCCGATGGCACAACACTCTAATGCTTGACAACATGTGTCATGATGATATTTGTTAGCATGTCTTATCCCTGTACTTTCAAACGATGTCATAAGTCTACTACAAAAACTAAATTATTATATATTTCTTGTAGATTTTTTCTACACGATATGTATAAATAGTAACACTAAAGTCCCTAGAAACTAGCATTGTTACAATAAAGATTGTGTGTAGATCTACAGTACTTATTATATATTTCGTGTTGATTTTAATTTAATGAAAGCTACAGTATATTTAAATTGTATATTTAAGTAAATTTAAAAATAAATTAATGAATATGTAAAAAAATAATTAACTAAATTGTGAATATGTAAATCATGTTTCATAGATCTTTCCCAGTATTACATCAGACTTAATCATTGCTAACTTCGGATTTTTTTGTATCATTAACATTAGTTTATTGAGCTTTTGATTCATAGTCTGGCTATACCAAGTATAAACCACTATATTACAAATCTTGTGCGGAATAACTCTAATGTAACAACGTTACGACTAATTATCACATGAACTATCCAATTAATACTTCAAACAATGAAATTTGTGCTCAAAGTATGGTGGGCCGGAAGGGATGCGTGACGATATCGGTGCTAAAAGTAGGTTTCTGGTATCAAGAATTAATAGCTCAAACTATTCATACAATAAATTATTCAAGTTTCAGGAGACAGATTTCAGTCTTTGTGATGTTGCAATCTGATTTACCATAAGAATGTAAAAAATTGCCGAAACAACCTGAAATGGAATAGATATTATTCGGAGAGAGTTTGATGATAATTGATAAACATTAGATGCGGTAAGGGCGTAGTCTCCTCGTTCTAATTCACTGTAATAGGCATCACTAAAAATAATTAACACTAATCCTCCACTTATCATGAAAACATAAACTAGACCTGAAACCCACCAAAGTTTTACGAGGTTGGAATTTTGAGCACTCTTCCATTCAGTGCCGTTTATCAAATTAATTAGCGGATTACTAGCTCTGCAAATTTGTTGAGCAACTTTATATGGTTTCCACAATTGAAATACTGGAATGAACCACCAAACGACTGCCATGATTGGCGAGCTTACCTCTTTGGCGCCAAGGGTTCGTACGTTTTTGGTTGCTCGATAAAACCAACCCAATGAAATGATTGCTATAATGAAGCCTATACCGGCGGAAATGGTGTCAGTAATGCCACCTATTCTGGTAAAGAGTGAGACATTGCTGTCTTCGAAAATGATTGTGTATGAGGCCGATACTAAAGTAATTATAGTTGCAACTAAAAAAATGATGCTAAGAGTTACTAACCATTCTGAAATCCTATTGATGTAACGAAATGATGACAGATTAATTGGCAATTGTTCTTATTTAGGTCTCTAGGGGTAGACATATAAATTTGGACACGGTCAAGTATTTAGACCAAATAATTTTCACATCAGATAATCAAAAATGATGGGAGTTCAATTAAGCCAGTAGTACCTTACTATCCATCTTCAGCCTTTAATTCATCGATAAGTTCTTGAACTATATACCACTTAAACACCCTCTTTTCTTCAATATGGTCTGGCAAATTAGCAGGAATTACTTTCCCGAAATTAGCTCTTGGAATTCCCCAAAATAGGAACCTTTCTTAACTTGTAGCACAATTATCCAAGCTTATCATTTTTAACATTTATAGTTCGTGGAACATGTAAATTTCATTGCGCTTCTATTACATAGGCATATAAAGAACTTAGAATTTTCAATAGACATGCTTTTATTCAGCATTTTAATTGGTATTACACTTTTGTTGGTAGTATCGAGTCCTTTATCAACTCTTGCAGTCAATCAAACTACTTCAATAAGTAATCAAGCCAAGTCCGTAATTGCCAATTCTAATAGAACAGATAATAAGTTAATTCTACTTTCTGATTTAATCAAAAACAGAATTGATAAGGCAGCGGCAATTCTCGAGCTTACAAGCAGATTACCTGAAACGCGAGGACCACCTCAAATGAAGCTTTTTAGTCCAGCTTCTAAAGGTATACCAGAAAATGCAGACTTAGCGAAAAGACAAACAGGACGAGAGATACTTTCAAAGTATCCAGATGAGTTTGTTTCTTTTTTGTTTCTTACGCCAAATGGCACTGTATATTTATTAGAACCATTCACTCGACAACAAAATTTGTCTACTTATGATTTGTCTCACAGGGATTACTTTAAGGGTGTCGTACAGACAAATCATACGTTTCTTGGTAACGTGATTACATCTGTTTCCTCAGGTCGTAACCAAATACAGCTAGCAGTTCCCGTATTTAGTCTTGTCGAGAGCAATCAAACCGCCTCTCAAATAGGAGTACTCTCATCTGGTTTAAATTTCAAAACTTTTAATGAAATCCTGCAGTCTCTTAATTTGAGAAGTAACGAAAGAATTGTACTGCTAGATAGTAATGGTACCAAGATAGCAGATTCTGATACTAAACAAATATCTTCTCTACATAGTTTTTAGTATCTGTTCCTCATTAGTGATATCCATTTTTATTAGCTCAACTTTAACATTCTCTGATTTCAGATTCTCGGCTTCTTTATCATCACGATAAGACGAAATAGTTATAGCACTTGAATTGATGAATTTATTAACCAATGCCCTTCCCAACGCACCTGTTCCTCCTGTAACTAATACAACTTTATTTGAAAAATCGTATGCAACGCTCATTGTATTGTTTGATATCATTGATCATATTAGTACATATCGCATTATTACATTTACAAACTATTTCATGCCTTTATACTAATTCTTCCTTACATTTTTGGGAAATTATTTAACTTAATCCTTGCTATCAACTTAAAGTAAAAATATTCAATCTGGAACGTCTTGAATAAAACTATGGACTGGGTGGGATTTGAACCTTGCTGGTAAGCGGGTTCAACTAATTTTCCTAAAATGGGACCAAGGGGTTGTGAATTGTTTTTGACGCAAATTTCGGGCCCGTCGGGATTAGAACCCCGCATGTACTTGGGTTCTATTACTTAGTATTTAGCTTTTTGCCTGTAATATAGTACCAAATTCGTATTTCATTTTTTATCGGTTTTTGATTGAGAAATTGCTTAATTAGATTTTATAATATTTCTATATTTATTAGTAATTTTATCCTGTAATTTTTGGATTGACGACACGTGACAACACTAATTCGTTAAGAAGAATATTAGGCAAAAAGTTAATTAATGCCTTGATAATAGTCCTTGTTCTGGTTATAATATTTGCACTATGGTTCTTTGTTATTTCTCACATGACTATTCCGTTAAATGACAATAGTAAGTTTTTACCCGCAAATTGTTATTCAGTTAATGGTAAGCAGATTTGTCCCACGAAATAAAAGTTGAAAATTGAATTTTATTAAAATATTATTGTCTCATAATGAACTGCTGTAACTTGCACTTAATCGTGACATATTTCAAAGAGTTTTAAATAAAATAAACATTACCTTGAAAGGGACTATAGTTTTAATTAGAGCCACAAGCAAATGTAGGATACCTATATATTATCTAAAAAGGTTTTTCGTATCCTGTTTCTTGATAAACAAGCAGACAGTAAATTTTATTAAACCTAGAGTCTGCATCGTGTCAATTTTAGTTGGCTTGGTGTTATTCCCGGCGATTGGACAATTTGACTATAACTCTCAATTACATGCACAATCGATGCCGGAAAGCGTAACTAGTGACAAGGTAGTAATACTAAATTTTGATGATGGGCGTAAGACTCAGTATACCCAAGCAAAACCAATCCTTGACAAATATGGATATAAGGCCACCTTTTATGTCGTATGTCAATACCCCGATAACAAAAAGGGTTATATGAACTGGACAGAGTTGGAAACTTTACACAGAGAAGGACATGATATAGGATCGCATACCAATAATCACGCAGACCTAAGTCACGCATCAAAAAATAGTCTCGAATATCAAATAGGAAAGTCAAAGGAATGTCTTCAACGACATGGAATTAACGCAACATCTTTTGCATATCCATTTGATAGAGGGTGGGATAATAAAACGGTGGTAAATGTGGTATCTAAATATTATGACTTGGCCAGGACTGCGAGTAATCCTGTCACCTTTCTACATTGCGACGGATGGGTACATCAATCAAACCAGACCGATTGCCGTACATATACTAATAATGGTAATCTAAATTATGCCAACAAGTATTCAATCAGAGGCTGGAGCCATGACCAGTCTAGACAAGTAAATTCATATTCCGACAATGAATTGTTGAGGAGATTTATTCAAGTAGTTAACAGTCAAAACAAGTACAATGAGAACGGAACGATAAAGGCAGTTCCAATTATCATATATCATGGCGCAGGTGATAATGATCTTGTCGATTACAATACATCCCCAATACTCTTTGAAGAAGAAATGAAATACCTACATGACAATAATTTTCAAGTTCTAACTATGAAGGATCTTGCATATGATAAGAATACTAATTATTTATTTATTAAATAACTAAAAGGCGATAAACTTCAAGGCATATTTACCGTTTAATCATTCTAGTCCGACTCGTAATCAGCGCCTTTTCTGCATTCCGTCTATATTACAGATCTATTAAAAATCTTGGGTTAAATCAAAACCTTTACTTTACATTATAATTAAATTAACTGTATGTTAGGTGATGCAATGATCGATATGACTGCAGGCATGATTTTGGGAATGGCTATCTGTCCAATAATGATGAAAGCGATTAAGAACTTCAGGCAAAGCATGAGGGTAAATAGGATTTTAAGGGAGATTTCAGATATTCAAAAAACATCGTAACGGATCTTTATCCGGTAAGGCTGAAAAGACTATACTCGGACTTGAACCATTAAATTTATTTTATAACCATTAAAGGATTTAGATTTATACATCTTCTCTGTCCTTTTCACGATGACAAAATCTTATTCACGGGCCAAGAATTTTAAATCTGTGGCAATAACCGCATCAATTCTGGTTGCAATCATTGCTGCGTCACCACTTTTACTGACTATGAACGAAGGAAAGGTGCAAGGACAAGAAGCGGCACCAGGTTCTGTCCTTAAGTTGGCTAGGGCTAGTATTCCTATAGATATTCCACTAGCTAAAGGTTATGAAAACGGAAATGAAATATTTTTCATTGCAACAGACGCTTCTGATGAGAAAATAGCTCAACAAGCAACAAAATTACTAGGATTCAAAGTCAACTTTGCTCCGTTGCTATCACAAACACCTGAATCAGCACTTAGTCAAGCCTATGCATTTACCAACGGAGTTCCTGGAAAAGGACCATTTGGATTTCAAATTCCTATATTGAGTGCAAAGCCAGGTGATGCTGGTTACAGTCCTCTACTTCAGATAAATACAGTAAAATGGAAAGATAATTCTACTGCGAAGGAGTTAAAGTCTGTGCAAGAGATAATGGCTGCAGAAAAAAATGGTAGCCTGACTATAAACAAAACGGGAATCGTAGTAAACCATCCAGCCATTAAATGGCATGATGGACAAATGAAAATTAGAGATGACAAGAATATTACTGACGATTCTAAATATGGTCCTGCACAAGTTCTTAAGATAGATACCAATAAGATGGTAGTTACGATGGTTGCTCATCGCGGATTTGGTCCTGATGGCAAGACAATATACTACATAGTTGCTGATGCAACACCTGAGATGCCGGCAACTATGATGGGTGTAACTTCAGTCCCATTTGATGAAAAATTAGTTGGATCAGCCGTCGCCGTAGATTTATTTCAATTCAAAAATGGGATAAACGGAACAGGACCTATGGGATTTCAGGCCGGGATAGGTGCAGCAAATCCGACTGACAAAAACTATAGTCCAATGTGGAAGATATCCTTCAATGAATGGAAAGATCCATCAAAAGCAAGAATTCTTCAAACTGTTAATGACGTGGTAACCATGCAAAAAAGTGGTATGATTACAATTACTCCAGCCATGGGAGGAAAACATGTCGTCAACTGTCCATTCTTTGATGAATCCACAATAGTAGAACACATGAGCAAGACATAAATTATCAATCTCTGATTTCTAATTTTTTCTCTTTTTATTCATCAATTAAAGCCTAACTTTAACCGTTGGAGGCATTTCTTATTAGGATGAAATCTCTCTTACAATCATGGCAAATATGAAAACACTTCAGATTGCCACTTTTGGATCTGATGGACAGGATGGAATAGCTTTGGGTATAAGGAGTTTTTCTGTTCATAAACTTGCACTGATATGTTTTAGTTCTGATAAGGGCAGTGCTGAAGATTTTGCAAAAAAAATAAAAAATGTTCTTGGCATTCCGACCACAATAACAGTTGTCACAAAAGAAAATGTTATCAGAGACACTATGGAGAGCGTTAATGAAATTCTAAATCTTTATGCCAAAGAGTTTGAACAAGTGCTCTTAAATGTTAGCTCTGGTGACAAACTCATTGGCTGTGCTGCCCTTTCGGCTGCATTCATAAATGGAATACAGGCTTTCGGTATGGACGATACACATACTGTTCCTCTTTTGATGCCCGTCTTAAAGCTAAGTTATAATGAAATAGTCTCGGAAGCGAAGATAAAAATTCTAGAGTCAATAAACCAAGCAGGTGGAGTAGTAGATAGTTTAGAGCAGTTGGAGAAGATTTCTGGTTATGGTAAACCACTACTAAGCTATCACGTTCAGGGAGCAAAGGAGTCAAAAGGTCTGGCTGACTTGGGTTTGGTTGAAGTTGAGAAAGGTGATCGGGGAAAAATATCTGCTAGATTGACAACTTTAGGAAAGCTACTAGTAAGTAGTAATACTCTTACTAGAACATCATAGGTATGTGATAGAAAATTAAGACCCAATCTAGTTCTGCTGCTAAAAGAAATGCATTGAAAAGAGGACTCGCTGCTGGATTTATTTCTCTGATTACCTACCTTTTTGTAGTAATAATTACAACACCCAATCTTACGGCTTTGACAGCTTTAAACGCAGCAATTAAAGTAAATGGGATAATAGTATTTGGTTTTGCTATAGCAATCGGATTTCAGGTTTATGTGTCAAATTATGGAAAAAGTTTGGGATGTAACATTTTTGGACAAAGAAAAGGCATTGTAGGAACTTCCAGCAGCACTGCACTAAGTTCATTTTTCTCGTTTTTCTCATTAGTGCCACTAGGTTGTTGTGGAAGCTGGCTACTAATTCTTTCATTGTTACCTTCAGTCTTTGGCAGCACATTCTCAGTAATTCTGATACAATACTCAAAGCCACTCTCATATTTGGGATTGATTATAGTAATAGGTTACACCACCTTTGCTGCTATCAAATTGAGACAAAAATTAAAAAGTATGGAGATTTCTGAAGATCAGAGAAAAATATCATTCATGTGAGTATGTTTGATCCTTCTATCTACATTTTGTAATAGGAAAATGCTTTTACAAATTGAAGTTCTGCTATTGATTACTACATTGGTTGCAACCCCGCTACCACTAAGCATCTTTGCAACAGTGAGAGCGGAAGAAAAACATACTGTTCCTCTAGAACAGATTGTAAGTGGTGGACCTCCACCTGATGGTATTCCTTCAATAGATTCGCGCAAATTCGTTTCAGTAAGTGACGGGGATAAGTTTCTTGGAGATTCTGATAAAGTCGTTGGCATAAAACTTAATGGAGATATAAGGGCATATCCACTTCAAATCTTAGTGTGGCATGAAATAGTTAACGATAATGTAGGTCGCATTCCTGTGGCTGTCACTTACTGTCCTCTTTGTTTTACTAATCAAGTATTCAATAGAACCGTTAATCATACGGTTCTAGAATTTGGAACATCTGGAAAGCTCTACAATAGCAATCTTGTGATGTATGATAGATTAACTAAATCACTATGGAGTCAGGCTTTAGGTGAAGGAATAGTAGGAAATTATGCAGGCATTAAACTTGAAAAAATTCCGTTTGATGTAGCGTTCTGGAAAGATTGGAAGCAATTATATCCAAATTCCAAAGTTCTCTCAAAAGATACTGGATCAGCTCGACCTTATGGGGCAGATCCCTATGGTGATTACTATACTAGTCCAGATATTTTATTCCCAATTTCCAATAAAGATAACAGAGCTGGATTAAAGGAGATTGTCGTTGGACTTGAAAATGGGGGATTGAACAAAGCTTACAAGTTAGAGGATATTGAGAAATTGAAAGTGATCAACGACCAACTACATAATTAATCGGTAACACTATTTTCATTGCATCCTCTCATGGCAAGAGTATTTGATTCTTCAGTCAACGGACAGACATTAATTTTCCAGTATAACTTTACTACTAATAGCTTCACAGATAAGCAAACCGGAAGTCAATGGGATTTTGAAGGAAAATCAATTGAAGGACCACTGAAAGGGAAACAACTTGTGCGTTTACCCTTTGATGAAGGTTACTGGTTTGAATGGGCAGCGTTTCATCCAGGAACTAAAGTATATTCTTAATATATTATTTTTACCTATGACGAATAAAAATCGATACTAAGCCATGTTGAAATTCGTAGGTCTGGAGCCGTCGGGATTCGAACCCTTCATGTACTAGGGTTCTATTAACATGGTATTTACCTATTTTGTCTTGGGTTCATTGTTGCATACGTATCCTATTATTTTCCGTTTGAGCTTTTTTGAAAACCTTAAGTGCTATATTGTCCATATTATATATGCAAATGTCTACCGCAGAGCAATCAATTTACACTCCGAGGCCAAAGAGATTGAGCTGTGAAATATGTGGAAAGATTTTTGAGACTCCCGATATGTTGAGTTACCATAAGTCAGTCGAACATAGCCAAGGAAGGAGACCACCTTTTGGCGTTTCATAACTTGGTATATTGCTTTTCTTTTTGTTACCTCTAGCTAGTTTCCTGGAATAGCAGCCATACACAAGTCCATTAAATTTGATAAAGGATTACCATGTTAGGATTGTCATCTTATGCTGCAGTAAACCCAAACTAAAAAAAGTAGGTTTAGAATGACTCCATAGATCCAGAACCTTTTTCAAGGTTAAGGGACGAATATGAAACTTAGATCGGTTTAGCACTTGTAGCAAGTCCATTTTAAAGGAGACGGGGTTTTAACTTTCTGAATATTATATCTATATCCAACATTCCAATTAATGATAGCCCTTTTCTAAGTAACTTGTTTCACGTCTTCTGAATCTTCCGCTTTACTAAGATTATTATCATTTTAAAATTTTCGTGTATAATTGATAGTTCAATAAAAGTTATAACGGTTAGATTAATTAGTTCTTTTCTCTTTGCTTTTGTTTTGCCTTTTTAGTCTTCCTTAAAAGACAAATTCCATTTCTCAGGGGCGGAACGATAACTGGGTAATTATGACTTATTATCTGGGTTTTCTCATTACCATTTTGTCAATTCGATAATAATGTCTCTTCTCTTTTCAAGGCCCGAATGTCAGTAGTTGGTTACTTTGTTGTTGCTGATTCGAGTTGTATTTTCCCTGTCGTTTTCTTGAGTAAGAACACAAAAATAAGTGAAATAGCTGATAATCCTGCTGAGGTAAGATATACTAGATTGTATGATTCCGGCGAAGGATAGGCTCCTGGAATACCATCAATTGTCTGTTTACCCTCTAAATACACTCCAGTTAGAGCAGGACCAATTGCCATTCCAAGGAATAACAGCAGAGCGCCTACTCCTACAGAAATTCCAATGAATAATTTTGGAGACGATGAAACGACGATATTCCACACAGAAGTAACTGACATAGAAAGACCTGATGCAATAATAGCCAAGTTAGTGGATACAGCTATTCCTGTTGAATGAAACATCAGTAGTCCAATCGACCCTGCAAGGCTTATTACCGTACCTAGGATAATAGGATTTAGTTTTCCTATCCTATTTATAATCATTGGAGTGATGGCCGCAAAGACAAGAAACATAACCATGAACGGCAGTTGCACATTTGCGACATCTACCGGACTACCTCCGAAACCCATGGGTACTGGACTTCTGACAAGTTGAACTATAGCAGGATATATCATGAACATAGTAATTCCAGTCGCTACCATTATAATGTATGAAGGAAGCAGAATTTTGTCTTTTAGCAATCTCAAATCTACCAAGGGAGACGCTACTCTTCTTTCTACTATTACAAAGGTGACCAGGGAAGCTACAGAAATTGTAAACGCAGCCTCAATTTGAGGTAAATTTGTAGAATTTATTCCTGTTTCTATTAGCGTTAAGGCCATTAGAAACGAAATTATTGTGAGAGAAAGCATTAGGGCTCCCCTCAAATCTATGGGTGAGGATACTTGTTTTTTGTCAGTACNNTGTATCCTAACATGAAATCTTGGTTCGTCTTTATTTTCCTTTACAAATTTGGAGATCAGAATTATTACGACAACCACAAATGGTACTATTGAAAAGAATGTTGAATGCCATCCCAGTAGTTGGATAATCGTTGCCCCTGCCAACAGTCCTACTACCGAGCCCGCAGAATATGCCGATCCAAACACTCCAACCGCAATTGCAAGCTTTGCCGGTGGAAATGTGTCTCTTAGAAGACTGAATGCCGCGGGAACTGCTGCTAATCCCAAGCCCTGAATTATCCTGCTAGCTAATAGAAGGGATATGTTGTTTGCAAGTGCTCCAGCAACTATTCCAATTAGATACATACTCAGTAATGCTATCAGGATTATTTTTTTACCGTAGATATCCGACATTTTGCCCGCAATCGGAGTCATAACAGCAGCTACAATCAAATATGCGCTGAATATCCATGCTGCGGTTCCATACGATATACCCAAATCTTTCATTATATCCGGTATGGCCGGCAATAGCATAGTCTCTGAGAAAAACACTACTAATAACGTACTACTGAGTATTGCTAGTGTGAACCATGCATGACGACTAATTGTTACTTCATTCCGTCCTACTTCGGGCATATTATTATTAGGTGTATATGCACTCTTATAAGTGTGTCTACACGTAATTTAATTAAAACTTTGTTTGAATTAACAATTGTCACAAACATTTTTATTTATATTATGTGTATATCAACGTAGTCTGGAATTGAAGGAACAAAATATCAACGTGATACTTAAGGAAGGTATGCTTGGGGAGACTTGTACTTGTGGTGAATTAAGGAAAGCTGCTAGAGCAATAACTTTACTCTATGATAATGCATTCAAATCAAGTGGATTACTGTCAACCCAACTTGGAGTACTTGACGCCATATGCAATACTGAATCGATAAGAATTACAGAACTCGCTGAGAAACAGGGAATGGATAGAACTACTCTTACAAGAAATCTATCTGTTTTAGTGAAACAAGGATATGTCAAGATCACATCAGGAAACGACCAGCGAACCAGAATTGTAACGGCTACTCACAAAGGACGTAATGCCGTGGCTAAAGCAATTCCTCTCTGGAACGATGTTCAACGCCAGGTCAGACTAGAAATGGGTGATAAATCTTGGCAGGATCTAATGCAAAACTTGAATCATTTTGTAAGGATAGCTAACCAATTAAATGATAAAAAATAAGAAAAAATTACAAATTCTAGTTAGATATAGGATTGTAATAACTCAATCAGTGTCTGCCCTTTTCTGGTGTTGAAAATTGAAGTATTTACTTGGAGTATTGCCGAAAATCATCGACCAGAGTTGACAACGTATCGTTATCGCCTGGTGGATTCTAGTTAGAGGGATCTGTTTCATAACCACTTGCATTTGGAGTGAAGGAGGGATGTTTTCACAATTATGAGTAGATTAAGAAAGGATGAATCTTCACCAGTTAATTGAGGAAATTTTGAAGCGCTGTTTAAGGAAACATTACTTGATAGAGGACTTAGAGTAGACAATTCATTTTGATATTGAGCCTGTTAAATATTAAAAAGATTCTGCTACTTTCACTTGTTTATAAAACCCTTTTGTTCTAATAGGCCTTCTTTTATCCATCGTTCTAGTTCAGAATCAGAACTGCTCTTTCTTCTTTCATTAATGGCAATAGCATCATTACCTACCAAATACCTAGTATTAGGTTTGTCTGATTTAATTGCAGTTAAGATGACTTCAGCTACTTGCATAGGGCAAGAAGAGCTAGTCTCCTTAAACCTTTCTCTCACTCCTTCGGATACCATTTTAGATAATTCTGCATATGGTGAATCTGGATTCATTGCCTTTTGAGCCTGCCTTGAGTTTTCAAGATAATTGGTGTTTACCGCGCCTGGCTCGATTAATATGACCTTTATGCCAAATCCTTCCAATTCGTATTTCATGGATTCGGAAAAACCTTCTAATGCAAATTTGCTCCCAACATAAGCGGAATTAAGAGGTACACCTATTTTACCTCCGATGGAGCTTACATTTACTATTGTTCCACTTCTTTGTTTTCTCATCATTGGCAATACTGCTTTCATTACTCTGACTGCTCCAAAAAAGTTAGTCTCAAACTGTGTCTTTATCTCCTCCATCGAAAGTTCTTCAACTGGTCCATGCTGTTCATATCCCGCGTTATTAACTAGTACATCAATTCTTCCTTGTCTGTTACTTATCACATCAATAGCATCTGTGACTGATTTATCATCTGTTACATCTAGTTGTAAAACTTCTATTGGCAGACTATCTTTTTTAGCAATCTCTTTGATTCTCGCTGATTTTTCAAGTTTGCGCATCGTAGCATATGTGTAAAACCTGTTCTTTGCAAGTAGTAAAGATGTTTCAAACCCGTTACCAGATGAGCTGCCTGTTACAACAGCAACACTTTCTCTTTGCACATTCTTAACTATTCAGTTAGGTAATATATAGATCCCTCTTTCAGATCCACTACATTCTGATCAACTTGGTAGTTGATTCTTATTCATTATCGATATAGACCCATTCTCTTTAATTCTTCATCAGGATATCTGTATAGTAGATGAAGTTAGCTTTAAACATTTCTTTTTCAACTTCATTTCTTTTTCAACTTCATAATTATTGAGTCACCTATGGAACAACATCTTATGCAATGTGAAATGAAAACAAAATTCTAATAATTGCCCGACTTAAATAAAAAAGGATTCTAATAATAGAATGATATCAGCCCGGGCCCCTCGGGATGCGGATTGTTAACAATTCGGGTCCAATTCATTAATCCATCCAAATTGCCGATCTAAGTGGATACAAATATCCCAATACTAAGTTTCATTCACTAAAATATGTCATGTTAGAAAGATAACGAAAAGGAAATTAGTAAGTTTTTCAAAGCTGTTTGGCGTGACGAGATAGTTAGTAATATGATTAAGCGGAAGCAGAAAAAATCT
>VBPR01000080.1 GCA_005877345.1 Nitrososphaerota archaeon | reverse complement strand
TTTGATACCTCACTATCCGTAATTTCGGAATTGATTGTATCCTCACCATCCTTCGTTATGTCGGCCAAGATTGAAAATATTTTGAGTCATCTCAGATAATTAGCTATCGTTGCTGAATTATCAAATCAAAAAACATAATAAACCAGATCATGGCTCCTTCTTAATACAACATAAATTGGAAGATGAAGAACTGAGAATCATAAACGAAAAAAGAATGAAAAAGTTACAACAAGTAATAAAAGATAAAGAACTCTTGAAAAATAAAAAAGAGCCATTAAATCTGGATGACACCACGTTTTTTCAAACTATTAACAAATTCCCACTAATATTGGTAGATTTCTGGGCTCCTTGGTGTGGACCATGCAGGATGATGGCTCCCATCATTGATCAGAGTGGTAGAGATTATCAAGGGAAATTACTCGTAGGAAAGTTAAATGTTGACGAAAATCCATTAATTGCAAGTCAACTTGCTATATCCAGTATACCGACTTTAATCTTATTTAAGAAAGGTAAAGCTGTGAATAAAGTTATTGGATCCGTGTCTAGAAATAGAATAGATGAAATGGTAAAAATGCATCTAGAGTAGAATGATTTTTTGAAAAAACTATGATATTGTTTTACCTTTTAATAATCCTGAATGAATACAAGACCACCAATTAGAATTTTATGCCAGAATTTTGAATAATTACAATAATTTTGGAATTGAACCGCCTATTTTGTAGGTTAAATATCAAATATCAATATTGAATAATTGCGGAGCATATATAGAACCTTCTCTTACTCTTTTCACTTTCGCCACAGACAGGTAATGCGGCCATATAGTAATAATGATTGAACCTTCAGGAACTCCCTCTGGAGATTCAATAATTATTATGTCACTAGGATCTACACCATGTTCGTTCAGAACTATTTTACTTCTTTCTACAAGCTCTGAGGACATCCCACTACTATAAAGATAAACTTTATCAACGTAAGCTATCTTAGGATCCATTTCTATCTATTAAATTGCTTATCCGTTAAATCCTTATGTAAATTTTGTTAGTCCTATAATTCGTCAATGGGGAATTTGGATCTACAACCTATACATTCATAAATTTCACTTCCCACGGGCCCGCTTACATTAAATCTAACAATTGTGGTGCACTTGGGACATCTTCCCTCCACTGTTCTTCTAGTCTTATGCGGCCTTGTAGTACTCTTTCTTCTTCCCATGATCCACATTGAATAATAATTAACTGGTTTATAAATTACATTGACATTTAGATAATTTAGATAATAGTCTTGTTCGAGCGATCACATTCATAAAATGTTGTAATGCTTTCTCTTGGAAACATTCTCTTCCTAACATGCGTTTGTAACTGGAACTGGTGCTCGATTATGAACACTTATTCCAACATTAGTTCATACCCAAAGACAATATCCACCTTTTTCATTTCAATCTTATATTGGTGCCATAAATTGCATAGCGAATAAGTTAAATCCTACAATTAAGTCAATAAAATATCTGTGAATGTTAGCCGATTACATCGAAGTATCAAAACCAAGGATAGTACTAGTATTGGTTATTTTAGCAATAACAAGCTCTTTAGCTGCAACCAGATTTGATTCAACTCCTACAGTACCGTGGGATATACCTCTCTATAAACTTCTATTTCTCGGCATATGTGGTTGTTTGGCATCAATGGGGTCGAGCGCCCTAAACCACTATTTTGATCGTGATATTGATAAAATAATGTCCAGAACAATAAATAGACCTATACCATCAGGGAGATTAACTCCTAGAAACGTATTTATTTTTGGTAACATTCTGTGCGCTAGCTCTATTATAATATCCTTTTTGACTCTAAATTTGATGGCCACAGGGATGATTGCCCTTGGAATATTTTTTTATGTATTCATATACACTCTATGGCTTAAGCGCTCAAATGCTTCTAATATTGTTGTGGGTGGTTTTGCGGGGAGTGCAGCATCAATGGCCGGATGGGCTACTACGACCGGATCGATGGATGTCTTGGGGTTTCTGATCGGATGCCTAGTGTTTTTATGGACTCCCCCTCATTTTTGGTCTTTCGCTATAAAATCAAGAGAGGAATACGAATCTGTTAAAGTTCCGATGTTGCCCGTTCTTATAGGCAACGAAAAGACAGCGGAATATATCTTCGCAAACACCGCAATTCTGTTACCATATTCATTGTCATTATATTTTCTAGGATTAGGTGTTCTGTACTTTATTACCGCTACAATTTCTGGAACCTTGATGCTCGCGTACCACTATAGGTTAACAAAATATCCAAATCCAGATTTTGCATGGAAAGCCTACAAGATTACTGCTCCATATTTAGTCGTTATTTTTATTTCACTTGCACTTGACTCATTATTCTATTATAGGTTTTAGTCCAATATGCAAAAATAACAAACCTACAATCCTTAACACTAGGGCAGTTACTTTAAGATTATTTTATCTTTACTGATTGTCTGCTCACGTTTACTACTTCTATTTCACCTACGGCTTCTATTTTTCTTATCGATTGCTCTAATAATTCCATTTGGCCTCCTGAGTCATCTAATGTAAAATCAGCTAGAACGGAGTACAAACCAAAGGCAATTGGTTCTTTTGTATGTGCTATTAGTTTGAACCCTTCTGGAAGAGATTCAATTAGACTTTTAGGAATTGAATCTACATCTGCATCTGATTCGGAGGGTAGAATCTTGATCCTAGCAACTAATTTCGTCATTATTATGGACCTTCAAACCCACAGCCAATACATTTGTACGACCGGGCAAATTGTCTGCAACTTTGACATCTCCAAATCAGGACGTAACCGCAATTAGGACAATAGTATTTTACACATTCATCATTTGCAATTATTGGTCTACTGCAGGAGGTACAAACTGGCAATTGTAACGATTTTGACACAAAAAGCTCATTCTTTTACTCCGAATTTATATTTTGCTTATAAGATTCGGTATGACAATCCAGCAGGTCCTCAATCAAAGTTTAGTTAGAGAATAAATTTATTTGTGCTATGGACCCTTAATTGTCTTTCATGCCACTTAGAACCCTACGAAATTCATTTTCAATTAATATTTTTGTTAAATTAGTAGCTATTCTTGTTCTAAGAAAAAGATCCAGGGCACTAGAATGAAAGTCAAAATCTGAAAAATTAGATACATTCTTAATCGCTTTTTTTGACAATGAAGAGAAAATCTCGTCAATGGACTTATTATCCAATCTCTCTAATACTTTCCTTGCAAACAACATGGAGTTGAATTCTTTTTGAAACATAGACTTCCAGTTTTTTTCATATTCGTATAGTAATCGATTATCATTTTTTTCGTTTGCCTGAGAAATTGCTTTACCTGCTAGAATACCTGCCATGCCGCAACTAAAAATTCCCCCAGCCGTTGTTGGCTTGGTTTGACCGGCAGAATCTCCTACTACCAAAGCTCTATCTACAACAAATGGTGGTCTTGGACCTCCAATCCAAATGGGCGCAAAAATTTTCCTAATTATTGAGTATTTCGTACTTCTGGAGTTTATGAATTCATTTAACGCCAGTGAAGTGTTTATTCCCTTTCCTGCAACTCCCACCTTTCCCGTACCTTCACCAGTTGGGATTATCCAGACAAAAAATCCAGGATACTTTTCAGAATCAAAAATTATCTCTACGGTTTTACCATCAATCCATTTTGCGTATATTTCAAACTGAGCAGATGCTAGAATACCGTTCTGACTCGCATCCTTCAGAGAGCCTAGCCCTTTAGCATCAACAAAGTATTTGCATTCAATTTCTCTCTCTGAGGTTTTTACAATATATTTCGATTGATTCTTAGAAAGGGATTTGAAAGCACATCTTGTTCGAATTTCAGCACCGGCATCCTCAGCCTGTTTGGCAATTTGTTTGTCCAAGCCCCTACGATCAACGACTATTACATTTTGCTTTTCAGCAGAAATTTCAAAACTAGCCGATTTGGAACTAATTCTGGCCGTTGACACGGCATTCTGAAAATTATTTGAATGCAATATGAGACCTAATTTCTGTAGTCCCACAAGACTGACCATCCCTCCACAATGTTCTGGAGTTCCAATTTCGTGATCCTCTTCTATCACAATTGTAGATGTTCCATTAGAAGAACATTCTCTAGCTGTTGTAAGTCCTGCTACACTCCCACCCGCAATTAATACATCATAGTATTCAATAACCAACAAGGAAACAATTAATTCATCATTTTTATTAACTAAACTGTAGTGGAATTTAAACAAGTCATTGTTGTAAGAAAAGATCTACGCATGGGCATAGGCAAAATAGCATCGCAGGTTGGACACGCTGCGGTACTCGGAGTTGAACGCTCCAGAAAGTATAATAAATTATGGCTAAGGAATTGGTTCAATGAAGGCCAACCAAAGATAGTCGTAAAAGTAAACAGTATTGAAGAATTGCTTCATGTGCAGACTGATGCCGAGAAACTCATGATGCCACTTGTCATAGTTCAAGATAGGGGCCTAACACAGATTCCAACAGGAACTGTGACTTGCATTGGTATTGGTCCTGCTCCATCTGACATTATTGATAAAGTGACATCAAAACTCAAATTACTTTAATTAATTAGCCTCAAAGTGCGTTTTAAAATGATTTGCGTTCACATTTGGTATTTTTTGAGAAAATTTGCTATTGTTCCAAACATGTATATATACTCGCATTTATAAAGCCAACCTAGTATGCCTGAAACCAAGCCCATTGTTAGTATTGAGAATGTTGTTGCTTCTGCAACGGTTAATCAAAGTGTAAATCTTAATTTAATTACTCAGATATTTCCAGACGTCGAATACCACCCAGATCAGTTTCCAGGACTTGTGTTTAGACTAAAATCACCAAAGACTGCAACTCTGATTTTCAGTTCTGGAAAAATGGTCTGTACTGGTGCAAAATCTGAAGAACAGGCAATTAAGGCGGTAAAAAACGTAGTTCAAAAACTGAGAAAAGGCAGCATCCCTATTGAAAATGAACCACAAATAGAAATACAGAATATCGTAGCCTCAGCAAGTTTGGGTGGCAAAATTCATTTGGAATTGGCTGCAAGGGTCTTACCTCGCAGTATGTATGAACCGGAACAATTTCCTGGATTAATTCACAGGATGCTTGATCCAAAAACTGTTATTCTTCTTTTTGCGAGCGGCAAATTGGTTTGTACCGGGGCTAAAAAAGAATCAGAGGTATATAGGGCAGTTCATAATTTGCATGATTTGCTTGAAGAAAAGAATTTAATGATCTATGAGGGTTAATCTATCCAGTAGTCATTTGACTATTCTCATGCTTCGATTGGAACATGCCTGAATTATGGCTAAATTATGGGAGTACTGACGTCATATTAGACCTCAGAGTAGAGAACCTTTCACTTATTGAAAATTCAAAATTTGATATACGCAATGAAGAAAGTTTAGATCAAGAGATTGAATCCATTCCCATCAGTGATTATACAATACTCATTCCACTAGACGCCTCCAATTCTACAGTTCAACTCACTTCTAGGTTAGTTTCTCTAGCAGAAATTAGGGGAATTACGTTACCTATTGAAACAATTCCAACAGCGCGCAGGGTATTGTCAAACAAAATACAAAGCCAAAATATAACTCTGATTGAAAAGAGTAATGATCATTTTCATAGGCGCACAAATGAGAGGGGCACTATTTTCATTTCTAAAGTAAATATTGACCCCTTTTTTGGTTATAGTGGCACTCCTACCAATCTTCTACGCGAATTTGAACAGGATAAAATGAACCAAGCTTTTCATTCAAGAGTAGATGACCTCCCTCATCCGGGAGAAAAAAGTCAGCCGATTGAAACTGCAAACAGGTTCTGTGAAAGTATGCAAGCAAAGTCTATTGAAATTATTTCTAATAATTCTGGAATAAACAATTTTTTTTATGGTGAGATAATTCAATCATTTCAAAGCGCTACTAAAAAACTGGATGACCTTTCAATAGAAAATCAACAGGAATTAAAGTCCTTAATATTAGGAACAAATATTGATTCTAATTCAAGTTCAACCCTATCAAATTCACTGGATTTACTATGGAATTCAACCAAGGTTCTTAAAAGAAACGCAATTGTTGTAATTATTTCTGAAAATAGCAAAGGCTTTGGAAGTAAAGCAATGGAGAAATTTGCTTATGGCGAAATAAAATTGGAAGATTACAGCAATATTAGCTACATTGAAGGATTGGAACATCTTATGTTTATCAATGAATTGAGAGAAAAGTACAATATGGCAATTCTTTCTTCGTTACCAAAGTATTACTTGAATGAAAAATTCGGATTTGAAATATTTTCCAATATTCAAGAAGCCGCTGAAAAAATACTTGGAATGAATGGAAAAAGTCATAGAATTTCAATTATCCAAGATCCAAACATCGCAATATTCAAAAAAGATAACTAGATTAGACAAATTGAGCAAATCATGTGTTTTGAAAACCCAAAGTTAAAATAATTAAACATCATTTATTTGATGATTTGCAAAGCTGCCTACGAAAAAATGGAGATTATATTTTCTATAGATGTGGACAAGATAACCTACCCTCTGTTATAGAAATAAATTTGAATTCACTTCCTGAACACTATACGGAGTATTTTTTCGAGTCAATTCTCAAAGAGTTACCTGAGGCATTTATTGTCGCAGAATTTGATGCAAAAATAGTTGGTTATGCTATGTGCAAGATTGAATTTGGATTCTCAAACTTCAGAAAGTTAGGTTTTGTGAAGAAGGGACATGTAGTTTCTGTCGCCATCTTGGAGGAGCATAGAGGAAAGAAAGTTGGAACCATTCTAATGGAAGAAGCAATAAATGGACTTATTTCAAGAAGAACTGAGGAGGTCTACCTGGAAGTAAGGGTAAGCAATTCTGCGGCTATAAAGATGTATGAAAAACTAAATTTTAAACTAAAATCAAGATTGAAATCATACTATAGAGATGGTGAAGATGCTTACTTGATGGCTTTAGAGTTACTATGAGCGGAGTTAGTGCGACCAATGGTATGAGACAGAATAAAATAATTGGGTTAATATTACTCGTAGTTCCGTCATTTTTTTTAATTTTTTTTTCATATTTATTGTTATTTACGGAGTGGGATATTCTTACGATAAAAACAACCTTGATAATTATCGTAGGAATTCTGATGAGTGTGCTTATTTGGATGGGTTACACAATGGTAACGGCTCCTCGCGAAAAATGAATTCTTACTAAATTATTTCTAC
>VBPR01000079.1 GCA_005877345.1 Nitrososphaerota archaeon | reverse complement strand
CTCAAATAACATTACGGGATGAAATTCAACCTTCGCTCCTATGTCTTGAAATAATGGTTCAGCTATGTCTGGTATCATGTCAGCACTTTCAAGGTTAACAATAAACGCAAAAGTCCTATCTCCACCTGCTTCAAAAAAATAAGCTGCCTCAGCATTCACTTTTTTGATATAGTTCTCAAGATCCTGCAAAAATTTTGGATTCTTTACCATTTTATTACCCGCTTCTGTTGAAATTTGAGCTCTGACCAGAAATCTCATAAGTCCTATTATCCTGTATCGTATAAAAGTCTTTGATTTAACGGGCTTCCACGAATTTGAAGCTTAAAAATAGATATGTAGGGGATTCAGTCAGTTATACTGCAAAAAAGAGAAACATTAGAAGTTTGATGACTTAATCCCCAACCAGATTCCAGATTATTTATAATAGTACTAGCATCGATAGGAACGATCGGAAATCAGGGAACACGAGATTTTGACTCATAAATTGCCACATGTTTAGCAGGGATGAATTTCTTTCCTATATATCCTTACCACAATTGAAAAATTTTTTGGGATGACCGTCATTACTCGTAGTTCTATGCATTTTTAAGAGTTCCTTCTTAGATCACTTTATCAGGTCTTCCAAAAGCAATTGGAAGTATTTCTTCTATTACCCGCCTTGGGGTAAGTTTTCTCTGACTGTAATTTGATGATTAAAATGGATTGGCATTAAAAGAATATACTCACTACCGCATCCGTACCTGTATCTATCCAATCATACCTGATTCGAACCCTTCAATACTCCTGTGTAGGATTCATCATTGTATCTTAATGCAAAACGATTTGTTAAAATAATGTATATCAAAGCACTCAAATATGCTAAAGAGAAAATGATTTTATGAACAAAAGATTATTTCTTTCAGTAGTCGGTTTACTAATTGCAGGAGGAATTGTTGCACAACATTCTATTTCGAATCATACGTATTCGCAGGTAGAGAAAAAAGAACTGAAAATTGGATACTTTCCTAACATTAATCATGCACAAGCAGTAATCGGTATAGGGAATGGGGATTATCAGAAAGCACTGGGCAACAATATTGAAATAAAACCTTTTGTTTTTAATGCAGGTCCATCAGCCATAGAAGCTCTTCTTGCAAAACAGGTGGACGTTGCTTATGTGGGTCCAAATCCAACAATAAATGGATATGTTGTCTCTGGCGGAAAAAACGTCAAAATAATTTCTGGTGTATCAAGTGGCGGTGCGATATTTGTCGTAAGAAACGACTCGGGCATTAATTCAACAAAAGATTTTGCTGGAAAGAAGTTTGCCTCTCCCCAGCTTGGCAACACTCAAGACGTTGCACTGAGAAAATATCTACTTGACAATGGATACAAGACAAAGGATAAAGGTGGAAATGTTGAGATACTCCCCGTTAAGAATGCAGATATTTTGACATTGCTATTAAAGAAAGAGATCGATGGGGCTTGGGTCCCTGAACCTTGGGGTGAAAAACTGATAAGGGAAGGTAATAGCAGACTTTTTTTGGATGAACGCACGTTGTGGCCAGATAAAAAATTTGTCACTGCCAACATAATTGTTAATCCAGATTATCTTCAACAAAATCCTGAAGTAGTAAGGAAATTATTAGAAGCACATGTTAATGAAACGCTATGGATAAATTCCCATAAAGCAGAAGCACTAAAGGCATTCAACGCAGAATTGAAAAGTCTGACAGGACAGACTATCCCAGATGAACAGCTCTCCGAGGCCTTTTCTAGATTAGAATTAACCTATGACCCTATTAAACAATCATTATTCAAGTCTGCCAGTGATGCCTTTAATGTAGGATTTCTTGGTAAAAGCAAACCAGATCTATCTGGAATTTATGATCTTACCATTCTCAATCAAGTCCTAAAAAAGAAAGGACTGCAGGAAATTGACGGCATTAATGTAGCGACCAAATTAACAGACAATACGAACAAATCAGCTCTAGTCAACGTTACCAACAATTCCCTCCAGTAACGATCCATTGAAATTTGGATCTATCTAGATGCACATTTTAATCCATAATCTAAGAGCTTATTCCAAAAGGTAATAGTAACAAAAAGAACTGGAAGTAAAATTATCTTGGTTCGAGGGATACAGCACAGGAATTAGGACCGGCTTCCAAATCAGGCATCTGCATGTCGTCAAATGGTAGTATTTTCTTATTGATATCTATAATTGTTTTATAGTTCATTGGCCTTGATGGCAAAGTGTCTGTAATAAAATGAACAAATTCATCATGAGTCATGGAAAGAAATTTTATTTTTTTATTCAGTGAACCAATGGTGTCAGCTATTGGCACAGCATGCTTTAAGGTAATTGAACTTCCATTAAAGTGCGCAGGGAGTATTACAGTATTCTCTGGTAATTGAACTATTTTTTGATGATAAGTTTCATACAGAAGTCCAGCATATTTTTTTGCTTCTTCTCTTAAGTCAGGACGTCCAACACTATCAACAAACAAGGTATCTCCGGTGAATAAATAGGAATATTGAGCATTGGCTTGTGTACTTTTCTTTCCATCAGTATCATCAGAATAGCTTATCAAAAAAGACATACTACCATTTGTATGTCCGGGTGTGTGAATAACTCTTAGCGAAATTTCCTTCGATATTTCTATTTGTTCGCCGTCTTTTATGTAATTGATATTAATTTCTGTATTTTGGCTGTTGTATTCCTCTAGGGAGCTAAAGTACGCGAGGGTTTTCCCGTTTGTTTCTGAAGATAAGCTTTTAGCTAATTTTGCTACTCCAGAAACGTGATCAGCGTGTTGATGGGTGTCGATTACCTTTATTATTTTCAATCCATTTTCCTTGGCAACATTCAGAAAAGCCTCATAAATCTCTCGGCTTGGATCTATAACTACTGCTGTATCATCTTCTTTTGAAGATACAACATATCCCATACATCCCTTAGATATTCTTCTTACCTGACATATTCTAAAGGGAGCTTCCTTAGGAACTCCAATTTCTGCAACATCGTAGACTTTATTCCATCCTGCCATTCCCCCCTTGACACTTTTTACATTATATCCTAATTGATTAAGCAATCTTGCCGCTATCATTGACCTATTTCCGTGAGAACAAACAGTAACAATTTCTTTGTCTTTTGGAATCTCTTTCAACAAATTAGAATCATTTAAAAATAAACGATCAACGGGGATCAATTTAGGATTTTGATGATTATCGTAGGATAATTTCCAAGATTCATATTCTTGAGGGGTTCGAACATCCAGAATAAAAACATCCTCATGATTATCTATTTTCTTTTTCAATTCATTCGGTGCTATTTCTTGACTATTTCCTGTCCTTTCGCCATTCATATGTCATTATAGATTAATAATTTCTATATAAACCGTGATTACAGAATATTAATCCTTGTCAGCTGAATCGTAAATTTTAGAATCTTTAATTAGGTTTAATCCGGTTGAACATTCACGCTTACTCATTGCTAGCAAACATACAAACAGACCAATAGATGTCTCTTTATTCATATTTGATCACAATCTGTATTCCATCTGGATCTGATACCTTGAATTGGTCTCCATAAGAACTCTCTTGCTGTTTTCGCTGTTTAGAGCTGAAATAGTCGTTCTCAATAGTAGACCTAATTTTATTAAAAAAAGACACGTCAGGAATGATAATAGTGAAGTTCTTCAGTCCTGCCACATTACTGTTTTGACTTTTTCCATTTACACTGTGCCAGGTATTTATTCCGATATGATGGTGATACCCACCTGCAGAAAGGAATGCTGCACCCATTGAGGACCAATCTACAGTAATATCAAGGGCTAATTTCTCATGATAAAACTTCATTGACCGCATTAGGTTTGTGACTTAGATGCATATGTCCTATCCTTGCACCGCTAGGGAATGGAATTGCGTCCTCGCTCTTTGCTTCGCCCATCTCAGATACTATGGACTCCAGATTGAGAGGCAATGTATCCATGAGAATACGTCCTTCAGGGTCCCTAGGCCAGTCTTGCCGTGGTCTGTCACGATAGACCTCAATGCCGTTATTTTCTGGATCTCTGAAATATAATGATTCACTGACTAGGTGATCGGCAAATCCATCATAGTGCACTCCAGAATTTTTGAGTGCTAGATAGGTTGAAGCAAGACTCTTTCTGTTAGGAATAAGCATCGCAAAGTGAAAAAGGCCAGCTGAGTGCGAAGAAGCTGTCTTTCCATTCGCATCATGATGTAGTTGGAGAAAAGGTTCTTCATTTTGAACAGTGTCCCTGAAACCTAATTCACAAACCAGATTACCATCATCGTCTTGATCTCTTTTTTTTGTTTGCAAGCCAAGTTTTTTCTCATAAAATGCTAATGTTTTGTCAATATCCTTGACTCTTAATGCCACACAACTCGCTCTAATAATATCATTAATTTTGAATCTAGACAATGTGTTCTGTTTCTTAATATTGGTTAATATCATTTAAAACAATTGTATTTTATAACATGAACCGATTAGAGAAGCTTCTATATTCCAAACTAATACTAAATCTTTTCTAGGAATATAATTTTATGTGTTATTGCATTACAATTCTATAATAGAATTGCAAAATATCAGAATTTTTCAGTTTAATATACAATGTTACGAATGAAATCAAACTCTTTAAGGAAGGTAACAAACATCCCTTACTGGACCTGCATAAACTGAATGTTACCTTATTTCTTATCGAAATGAAAACCCTACCCTGATTATATACAATCTCTATTCATCCATTCCTAGTTGGTATTAACGGAATAAAATCAACTGATCAATACCTAGATCAAACCAAAAGTAGGTTGAAATATTATTAACTTGAGTTTCCAACTATTTTTGACGACGGACATATGCGGATTCCATTCAACGATTAGCAATTTGGAAGAACTCCGTCATTAGAGTAGAAAAAGGCGCAAAATCAGTATGCTATCAGCTCAATATAATTTATTATACGAGGGATATCTTGCAGTAGTTTCATTTAGCATATTTTGACACATTAAATCGGCTAATTGTCTATTATCTCTTGTCAAATTTCTAAAAAAATTATCCATTGATCGATTTCTATTTATGACTTGCTTAGCTCCTTTGGTTACATTTCCAGTAGTGCAAGTTCCATTTTCGTAAAGTATAGCGTGAATAGATTGAATATTTACATTCAGAGACACACAAATTAAAGCTATAACTAGAAACACCCAGATGAAAGTCGACTTGTTCATTCAGCATACTTGTAGTCTTTATCATTAATATGGGAAAAGGAAGAATTTTTAGGAATTTATAATTATATTTAGAATAATAAAGAGATTATATTTTAAAACAAAACTGTTAAAGTATGATCACTATTGAGGACACAAAGACAAGTCACTTTTGAAAACAATGATAATTTTCCTTCGGTTATATGGATAGAAAAATTATGTCAATTATGTAATAAAAATAAAATTGAGGTATATCAGCTAGATTTTGAAGTATGTTTCGACTGTTGGATGAATCAAACTACTCCTAAAATTTCCTAGGTAACCTTCAAATTCGAAATTCTAACATTCGGCATTAGCATGTCCTAATCACTATCTCGAAAAAACGAATTGCTATTCTCTAAGCCGTGGTTATAGAAAACTAATCATATTTTTAGGTTTAAATTATTCCTACAATAGAGTATAATAACACAAAAATCACATAACATGAATTTAGAATATCATAAAAATGCAGATTTAACTAAATATTAAGAAGTTGAATATGTGTTTATATGCGAACCAGTTCTAATGTGATTTATGACTTTTTCTGCGTTTGACATTGTTTATCTTGTAAGTATAAGTTCTGAATAATTTTGAATGCTACGAAAAACCTAAAACAAGACCATATATTGGTAAATCGACTTGGCAAGATTGCTAAGAGATGTTCTGATCTCTTGTATAGCAATGTAGTTATTCCAATAGAAGATATCAAAATAATATCAATGCTTATTCAGGAATTTGTAGATAAATTCCACCATGGTAAAGAAGAAAAAGCATATTTTCCACGCATGATTGATAAGAATAATTATTCTGAAGACATTCGAAAATTCTTGATAGAACATGAACTTGGTAGACGTATTGCAAAGATGTTGGTACAGAGTCTGTTAGCCTGGGATAGTGGTATTGATTCAAGGGAACCAGTTGCCAGATTCCTGAATGCTTATTCGGTATTCATAAGTATACATACAGGTAAAGAAAATTTATTTTTTGATCTTATAGAAGAGAGAGGCAGCCTTTCTGAAGATGAGCATTCTCTATTAATGAAACATTATAAAGTTTGTCACAGCGACGCCGGAGGTAAAGCTAGAGTCGAACAGATGACGAAACTGATAGGATACCTTGAAGAAAGAGATTGGATGAGAGAGTAATGTGATCAGTTCAGTTAATGATTATTGATCTTGCCTATTCCAGAGCTATCATATGATTGAATTAAACTATTTGCAAATAATATAACTTGCAGAATTATCCATTACCAGTTTATAGGAACAATAAGGGCATGAAAATATAGTTAATCTTATTGTCAAATCTTTCCTTGCAAATCACTATATTAGATATTTTTCTTCAGTTCAGTATTTTTCAATCCACATGACAAACACTTGTAAGATTTAATCTTTTCAGTTTCCTTTTCGCATATTAAATTCTCGCCACAGCATGGACATTTCATGGCTCTGAGATTATTGAATCATCATTCTCATATTTATGCAAATCAATGAGATGTCAATTTCATGTTTATTTCATTAATTAAACAGGAGATTTGTTCCATATGACTACCTCTCCAATATATCTTCCTACAGTTGGTACATTTGTAGAATATTTTGTTAGAATGTAAAAGTCGCACTGGAATATCATACTTGATCGAATTCATATCAATAATTGTGTTTAACAAACCATTGCAACTGGTACATAAAAAAGGTACTTTTTGAGAATTAATAGATTTAATATTTAGGGAGCTGAAAATAGTAACTAGGTTTTCTATTTCTGTCTCTTTGTAAGTTAAAATTGTATCGATCCCCTTTTTTTTACATCTTTTAAATAACATCCTATCGCTTGTTAAAACTATTCTGCCTTTATTCTTCGATAAATCTAAAATATCCATGTCATCGATATTAGGATCATATATGGTATCAAATCCAAACATTCTTAATTTTCTGGCAATTTTACCAAGCATAGCATCAGCCATAAACGAATACTCTTTATTCCTTTGCATTATTTGGTAATCTTATTCAAGAACATATTAGATAAAATTATCCATTATTTGGATTCATGAAGTATAATTATATTACCAACTTGTTTTATTTTATCACCAAACACCGATTTGCTGATGTTAAATGAAAATCTCTTAACTTAACATCATTTTCTAAGTGGTGTCTTCTATCCCTAGACAAAAACAATTACTTTCACAAATTCTTCATACAAAGCCAGACAATAGTTGAAGGTGGTATTCGGATCCTACGTGACGACCAATTGCGATACAAGCAATCTAATGATTTGGTGTCCTTGCAACAGCATCTACAGTGTAGGTAACAGTAAGGGGTTCCCCGCTAGTTTTATGAAAAAACAGCGCACTTCCTGTAAATTGTAATGAACCTGTACTTATTGGTGTATCCGTGACCTTGAATGGGGTATCTGAAAACATTGTCATTGTAGAAATCACAATGGTCCTATTATTAGTTACGAATTGAAAGATTAGTGAAATAATAATTGTTTCTACCACGAATGTTAATTAAATTATCAGCTGCCTATACGATTTATGACTCCGATTATAAATCATCAAGTTTTCTACACCCAAAAAATTCCTAGAACCAAATATTTTCCAATTCCGTCCTCTTTCGTATTGCAATATGAGTGAAATCTTCATTATTATCTATGCAGCCATGCCAGTGCAACATAAAGGCAGGAACGCAAATAACATCACCTTTTTCCATCATAAAAGTTTTTTCAATTTCTACCTCCGTTTTAGTAATGTCATCGGGTTCAATCAAGATTCTTTTTGCGAAAACTACAATACCCTTTCCTTCTGCGGCAATTAATATCTGTTCTGAAGCATGTATATGAGGTCTGGTTCTACACCCATCTTTGAAAGTCACATAATACATCTCTTGTTCCCTTGAATCATTTTTTTCTAATAGATTCTTAATTATGAAATCTCCAGTGAATTTATCTTTGTATTTTTCATTTGGTTCTTGCTTTGCAGATACAATACTCTTTTTTTGCATTGTTACTTGATGCGATTCCCAATTATAAAAACTAAAGTCCAATTGAATTCTTCATGAGTTTAGAAAAAAATAATGGGATTATTTTGACACCATGTAATTTAGATGACTAGTGTCATTATTTAATGTGAGCAAAAATCTAGGAACGATTAATTACGATTTTAGATTTCAGCATTTCATTATATAGCAAAAATAATTTACCTCTAAATGAAGAATGAGCTCATCTTAGTGCAATTGTTCCATAAGAAGTTCGCTCACAAGATCACTAACTCAGATGCTTCTCAAGGAATGA
>VBPR01000078.1:7707-12353 GCA_005877345.1 Nitrososphaerota archaeon | reverse complement strand
CTTTTATCTTTCTGCAAACCGGCGACTTTTAATCCAAATTCAACATTTTCGATTACTTTGAGCCATGGAAACAAAGCGTTCTCTTGGAATACCATAATTCTATCTGGACCCGTACCGTCGATTTCATGACCATTAAGAATGATTTCACCTTCAGTAGGTTTGTCGAGTCCTGCCAGAATGTTTAAAAGAGTAGATTTACCGCATCCAGAGGGACCAACAATACTCACGAATTCGCCATCGCTAATTGTAAGGTCGATATTTTCAATTGCAATAACGTATTCAGTTTTATTAGAACTGGTCGATTTAAATTTTTTAGATAAATTTCTAACCTGTAATTTCACGCTTACCACTCTTAAACTAAACTAATTTTTTTGAATACGCATATCATACACTCTCATATTTACGCTAATTCTATAAATTACTATTTAATAATTGATAAATAGTCGTAAACGAAATAAGCATAATTTCTGTAGACTTATGTTTATTACAAATGGAACTGGTTGATAACATTGGTTAGTGAAAGTTAGAGACTAGAATAATTTAATTGTGACGAAGAAATAACCAAAATTGATTGAGTGAATCCGATATCTGTCTAAATTGTAAACATGTGAGGAAGAGTCACAGATACTTTCTAGGGCAACAAGATAATGATCATCGTTGTCGGGTTTGTAATTGTCAGCATTTTACGGAAGAATAGTTATCCAATCAGATGATATTAGATTAGACTGGCTATGTCGAAAATGTGCATATTTCGTCCAGGATCTTAAAAGAAAATGAAAAAGGCGAAATTACTAGATACTGCACAAAGGAATCAAACAATCGCTATTGTATTAAATTCAGATAATAAAAAGAAAAAAACTCGTAGTAAGAAATTACTAAAGAAGAATCAAAAACGTCTTAAGGAAAGAAAAGTACTAATAATTAATTCGGATAAAAAATGAAAAAACGAGGTCGAAGAATTAGAACAAGAGGTCGATATGCAGGTGAGTGAAAATGACAAATGCTAAACATAAGGTAAAGGTAAAGATACATAGAACTAGCGATTATGACGACAAATATACGGGCATTAGGGATTTTCCTGACGAAAAAACGATGTTAGAGTATGGCTTATCTAAAGTGCATGAAGTCATAATAAAGAAATATACTAAGGATGATGAATTTATGGCAACAGCACGAAAGACTAGAGGCAGAAAGTTTGATTACGATATGGAGCTGAACGACCATACGGGTACAGACGTCAAAGAATCAAAAATGTCTTAAAGTAATTAGTTTACTTAAGAAAATGGTACGTCCTAGAAAATGGTTTATTATTCGTTAAGAAACATGGCATATAAAGCAGAAATCATAATACTTTTTATTTAATAGAAAGTCCCATGCTCGAAAATGTATGTATTTTTTCTAAATTTTGATTTAAAATTATATGACATGTACTAAAATGACAGTTAGGACTTGCTGAAGAATCGACACTTTTCAGGAATAGCACGAATTTAAGTATGAGAATTTTCAAAAACAAAAACTGTACATCCATGTAGTTGGTCTTATGTGCGCCTCCTGAACTTGAAGAACCTCAAGACGTGCCACCCCTACCACCACAAGATAAAAACAAAAATGGCGGCAATGGATAATAAAATACTGTAAGTAGCCGTAGAAATCAAATAATATTAAATATTTATTTTATATTGTAACTAATATTGTTCGATGTTAAAGGACAGATTAAAAGATGAATATGCAAACGACAACTAACCAATCTACCATATTTGTAATAGTAATCGGTATTGCGTTTTTTATTACTATGCAAGTAGTTTATGGACAAGGACAAGTTAATAATTCGACAGTAGGGAAATCATATTCATATAGAAACGAACTAATAAACAGGATTATGAACTCAACTTGTACAGAAAAACGACTTGTTATAGGAGCGGAAAAACCAACATCTGTTTTGTACTTATCCACAATAGAAGAAATCTTTAAAACTTGTATCGCAGAGGGTGCAATAAAATAAAATCAAATGCGTCGTGTCTAATCCAAGATCATAGCAATAGATAATAAGATTCCTTTAGCACCTGTAGACAATAATTGAAGAAAAAAATAGCCTCAACGAATACACCACATGCAAAATTTAACCTCTTCATAAATTGGTTTATTGAGTCATTAGACAGAATTGATCGCGATATGAAAGATATTTCTGATATTCACGACTTGAATAATATATCAAACGAAATAAGCAATCGACGTGTATGTATGGACAACGGGCGAATTTTTGCTCCAACCCTAGAAGAGATTGAGAAGAATAATTACAGACTTATTGAAAATGTTCCAATATCAGAATGGAATCTTGATATAGACGATTCAGATATCCCAAAAAGACAACGCAAGGGGATGAAGGATATTGCCATTCTTCTTGCATCATATAATTGTAAGTTGGGAAACAAAGAAATTCAATGATTATGTAGGTATCTGCGCCTTTCCAACTCCCACCGGTCCTTAGTAAATTTATTTAAATTTTATTGCCAAAGAATGAATGACGTAGAGGTACTTCAGATCACCATACGTTCGCTGGCGGGATTATTATCGTCCGTTATCGCGTACGGCTCTAATCCCGCCAGTCGTTAACTTAATCTAATCTGTGTATTATGGCATCATAGAAGAAAGTAAGAGTAGAACTAAGCTATACTAAGACAGCAAGACCATAAATATTAGAATAAATGGGTTTCATTGTGACAAACACATGGACATTCTGCTAGCTGTTTAACTAAGTCTTCAGTAGAATTCTCATGACCACATTTAGGACAATTCATTTTATTATATCACCAATTTACTAAATATAAATTTTCCTACCATACAGAAATTCAATAATTATTTAGTAAAACAATCAGAGTTTTATAGAGAATAACGTTCCTAATTCATATGTTCTCATAACATTCTACGTAAGCCGTTTTATAGTATGTAGTACACCAAATTATAACGCAACCAGAAACAACTGATGGGAAATTGGTTGGTTCTTGTTCATTCAAACTATAAATTCCTCCCATGAGTTGTTAATCATTAACTTTACGGATTTGGTTGGTATAAAAATATTTCTATTTCTTGGAACGTTATTGTAAAAATATCCGTATACTATAAGGTAACGATAAGTATATATTAATTTGTTTCCCTGGCAGGCCAATTAAACTACTTTATAGTTTGTTGTGATGGATCCAACTAACGCAAAACTCTGACTGGTGGCCACAGCCTGCATTATCATTATACGGCCCCACCAGTTTATTTGTATGGTTAAATCTCATAGATAATTAGAGCCGAATAATTGACATCAGCGTGATTACCAGTAGACTCGAAAGGTTTGGCCGCGGCGGCAAATTTAATATCAATAAGTCTGAAGGTGCTACCGTGCTGCTTTGTCATGTCTTCAATAAATTTATCAATATTTTCGGTCAATGACCTTAGAATTTCTGATTGAAAACCCGCTGTGTGTATCATTATGAAACTTCACCTTTTGAAGGATAATTAGTTTAATATATTTTAGACATAATAGATCGTGTAAAATTTATATGAAATATCTGAACTAATTATTGCCCTTAAACCGGTGGCGGTTGCGATATCAGTTAGCAACAGAATTGTTAGCATCGTAGACGACGACCCAGACATTGCTATACTTTTTTATGATGTTTTAAAGAGTATTGCAGGAATAACGATATTTAATTTCAAGCATCTTTCCAGGCACTGGAACACTTTCACGTTAATGAACATGCTACTGAGGTGATAATATCCGATTTCAAAATGCAGGACTTGAATGGCATAGAATTCCTCAAAAAGATAAAGGATTCGAACCCGTTTGTGAGAACAATACTAATAACTGCATTTGAAATTGATGATAAGATATTTCGGGAATATACTAAAATGAAAATAATAAATGGGTTTCTTCAGAAGCCAATTGGTTTACACGATCTTATTAAAGAGGTGGACACCCAGTTGCATTATTACGAACAACAAAAAAAATATCCTTCTTAATCAGTTTTCCTAGTGAGTTTTCAGAACAATTACCTTCTTTTTTTACAGAACATTCCATCGTACTGCTTTTTATTTAAGTTATAAACAGACTAAATTACCGCAACTAGTGGTTAATGGGGTTGGTTCTTGTTCATCGGAGATAATCGCAATAACCGCTAGTTGCTTAAAGTATTTTATATTTTGTTGTCAATAAATGAGCAACGTAGAACAACCATCCTGCGTTCGCTGGCGGGATTATTTTCGTTCGTTATCACGTAAGTTTTAAGAGACTAAAGATTCTTCAGTTTTATATAATGGAAAATAATGCAGAATTTATATCCTGAATAATATTAGGTTTTTTCCCTCCAAGTTCATATAAACCAAAACGTTCTGTAGGAACTAAATGATCTTACCTTCAAAGACCTTACTTCTCCCTTCAATAGTTCTGTTGATCGGAACGCTATTTGGTGCAAGTGCAACCTACGCAAGTGCAACAAACGCATTTGCCGATGACCCATTCAAAAATATAGGGGGGATTGACAATGATAGTTTCCCTGTTGGCTTTGTTGACAAGATAAAGGTTATTTCCTATTTCCATTTGAATGATTAAAAATTAATAAAATCCCGTTCTTCTTGTTGTTCCGTTTGCCGTTCAAGTG
>VBPR01000078.1:0-7688 GCA_005877345.1 Nitrososphaerota archaeon | reverse complement strand
AAATCCTATTAAACTTAATCTTAAAGCATCTAGAGAATCGTCATGATATCATTGAATCTATAGATATAAAAATTTAATATAATTTGATAATTTGCAGATGAGCGGATATATTGATTTGGAGGAATAAGTCAGCTGAATTCTATTTATCATAATTTGACTTGACTAGATTTTATATTTACGGATGTGACAATATATCATTGCGGTTAAACAGCAAGTGGTGGGTATTGGTTGTTTCTTGTTCATCGACGGTCATCTCCCACAGTTGTTAAATTTTAGATTGGTTCGGATCTTACTTAAGCACTCCAAATTATCAGATATGTCCGGAGAAAAGGCATACTAGTAAAGAAGGAAAATGCAGTCACTGTGGGGATTATAATGGTAATAAATACCAATTATTACCAACATATATATGCCATTATGTCTAATATAATAACATGGCATCAAATAAAGAAGTAAAAAATATAGAAACAATCAATATCGCTCTCGACGAAACAAAATCAACAGTTAAAAAGACAACAGATGAGGCATTAAAGGAAATTCCACGGTTTACAAAAGCCGTTAACGAATATCAAGAAGAGACTATTCAAGCATCAAAAGATATTGCAGATAGTTTTCTAGATTCACAAAAGGAGGTTATCCATTCACTGCAATCCTTATGGGTTCCGTACATTGAAAATGTACAAAATTCATATTTGTCATATTGGGGTTCTCCAAAAAGATTCACAGAAAATTATGCAAGAGCAGTAAGCAATATTACAGACAGTACAATAGTCGCAACCAGATTAGCAAATAATGACATATTTGCAACTATGGAAGCGGTGAAAACATCAGTACAACATGCAAGAGATAATGCAAAAGAATTTTCACGGTTAAATGCTAATATCGCAAATACATTCGAAAACGTTGCAAAAGACAGTTTAAGAGATTTTCCAACGAGAGAAGTACAAACACATTCAGGACGACAATAAGCGCAATATTGTGATAGATTAATTAAAGTTAATCTACTCACTCTTAATTTTTTAAGAGTAATAAAACCCAATATTTGCATTTATTGCTTGAAAATATATGGTTTTAATGCTAGTCGAAGTGCATCTAACAAATCATCATAAGAAGTTTGTTCCTTATCTAAAGATAGTTCATTGGCGTATGCTGTGCGCAATGACGTTAATAGTTTATCATATTGTGGGTCTATTGGCAAGTAACCTTTTCTTGCCACAACATGAAGATTTGATAAAATATTTTTATGTTCAGTATTGAAGTTTACTGGACGGATTCTTATGTTCGTCGAGTTGGCTTCAGAGCCAAGGCATTAATTTGTTAATATTTACTGGAATTGATACTTCAATTTGTGTAGAGACTTCATTAAGGGAGGGATTTAACATAGGCTACGATGTTGCGATAATATCTGATGCTACAGCATCCGGTGACAAGAGACACTACGAAACAACTCTAGAAAGGGTGAGAGATTACTATGGAATAGTAATGGATACTGAACGGTTTAAAACAGCGATCGGGAAACTACATAAGATACGAAAAGGTGAAATAGATGTGCGAACTATGCCAAAAGAACAAGTCGAAGCCTTTTTGGAGGAAATGAATTTATTAGACCCTAGTAAATTTGCCGCTGAGGAAACTGTGCTTTAGAAAAGGTTAGTGTTATCAACACCATTACGTGGCCCAAATTAATAACAACAAAGTCAGTCATCGTCTAAATATGATCTTATAACATAGCATAGTAAAGCTTAAACATATTGTGACGGTACGGTAATTAGCTTACATACAACATCTTTTAAGTAGTGAGTCGGTCAAAATAAGTCATCGTTGCAAAATGCTGGCGGAGTAACTTTCATCATGAAAGAAATGGTAAAGCACCTTGTTAACGTGCTATTTGTCAATGCTCTATTCATATTCCTTGTTCGCAAAGGAACAAAATCAAGAACAGAGTACAATATCAAGTTAATTGGACAGCCGACTAACTACTTTAAAAATAGCGCCGCCGCCATCGGCTTATCGTTTGCGGTTATTGCAATTTTAATTGTAGTTGTATTCTCTCAAAACGTAATGATAATAATTGCTGCTGTATTCATTTCTATTGGGGCGGGGCGACAGATGTTTGCCTCGGCAATGGATCTCGTAACAACGAACCTGAACGCCTTCTTGTCATCTTGGGCATCAACTCTTCTATTGCTTGCAAAGAATAGGATGATGGTGACGCCGACAGATTGGCGTTCCATAGCAAGTCAATTCGAGCAGATGCTCATTAGCAGGCGGCTTGAGTATAATTTGCCTGATAAACTTGATGGGGTAAAACCAGAATCTCAGCAAATATTATTAGAGTATTTGGTTGAGCATAAATGGGAGTTAGAGTATCAACAGGCTATTACATATGACGATTCTAGCTGCCTTGCATTTTTCCATTACGCAACTAAACAGATGAGAGAGAAGTTGCAGATATATGATGAACTGGAAGAACTACAGGAAAGAAGTGGAGGCGTTGGCGCAGTAATCCTGATAGCCTTGGGAACGTTGATTTGGTTAATTTCGTAGTTGGTATAAATTACTATTTATTTGTAAAGGAGATTAATTATTTCCTTTGGAGATGCGTTAGTTTTGAATCCCTTGTCATTCATAATTGTTTTTGACACGTTAAATCCATTACAAGACAGAGTGCTAACTACTCTTTCCAATGAAACAGAGCTCTTTCTTGCCATAGACGCGATAGTGTCTGTTTCAAAATATGACGGATATGCTAGCTCGTTATCGCAGGTTTGCACCACTTTTAGCAACTTATTATAGTCATTTGGAGATGATGAATAATATCCATTATTTTTCAATTCATTTAGCATTGCACCTACAAACTCAGAATCAAAAAGGCTATCTGTCCAAAGTGGTCCAGCTAAATTACATTTTGTTCCACATATTTCGCAAACTAAATTCTGTTCTTTGAGATGCTCAACCTTACGATGTTTACAGTTCTGACAATGTTTAAGAAACCCTATTTTTGACGAAACAGAGTTTGCAAGTAAGTTACCAAATATTACCTTTAGATATACCCTCAGGTAATGAAGATTACTGTGACAGAAATATGGAACAATGGATAAATCAAATCGTGAGGCATTTAGTGCTATAAAAGAGACCAAAATCCTTATTCCAATCTCATTAGAATACTCAGTTCTTAAGGGGAATCCATAGTACTTTCTGTAACATACATTTGGATAAACACCGCATAATACTGCAGTATCTGTTGCTGTAATTGATATCAATCCACGATTACTTACTGAGCGCAAAACACAATCTACATAAGGAGATGGACTTCCAAATGGGTCAAGATCTACAATATCAAACTTTCGGAAATCGCGTTCCTGAAAGTTTAGGAATTTGCACACATCATTAGTATCGAAATTGCACTTGTCTTGTACCTGATTCAATTTTGCACTTTCTTTGGCAAGATCTATAGCAATCGGATTTAGATCGTTTAAATAAATTGTCTCTATTTTTGGGACTTCAACCGCAGTTCTAAGACCTCTTGCTCCGACGCCACAGATTGAATCAGCAAAGGTCCTATTGTTTTTTGAAGAGGCTTGTATTTTGTATGCTAATATCGAAATATCTCTGTTCCACTTGGCGTTCGGATTGAAAAAAGCAGGGTTTTTTGGAGGTACGTTTTCAGAAAGTGAGAAACTTGGAACTAGAAGTAGTGTTTTTCCTTCTTTCGTACTTGAGACATCATATTTCAATCCTAGCAGGTAGTAAGATAACTATTCGCTCCTAATATATCATGATTCCCGAAGGGATAAGGATAAAATATCAACCGTATATTGATTTGAATTAAAGGGATTAGAGTTCGCTCGTAATCAGAACATCATATGTGGTATAGATGAAGCTGGTAGAGGGTCTTTGCTAGGGCCGATTATCGTAGCAGGTGTTTGTGTAACCAAAAAATCAATTTCAGAAATGGTTGAAAAAGGAATTAAAGATTCAAAATTACTTAGCCCAAAAAAAAGGCAAGTTCTTTTTGGCCATGTCATTAACGTTGCGGAATCAATTTGTGTTTGTAGAATAAACATTGAAGACATTGATTTTCACGTTTTTAGAAACAATCTAAACCTTCTAGAAGCAGAAGCTATGGCAATTACAATTAGAAATATGAAATCCGACAAGACCTATGTAGATTCATGCGATGTAAATCCATCCAGATATCAAAGAACCATTAAAACTTTTCTTAAACAAAATAATACAAAATTGTTCTCTATGCATCATGCGGATAGACTGAATGTTGTAGTATCTGGCGCTTCCATTATCGCAAAGGTAATCCGTGATTCTGAATTAAGTAAAATTCGCATCAAATATGGCGATGTAGGAAGTGGATATCCTTCTGATAAAAAAACAATAAAATTTGTAAAAGAATGGTTTAGACAAAAAAATCAAATTCCAGCTTTTGCAAGAAAATCATGGAAACCTGCCCAAATGATTGTTTCATGTAATACTCTTTAGTATTTACTATCTTGGGCAAAATATTGCTTTTATCATTGCGTGATCCTTGTCAAACGGAGCAAGGTCTATTTTTTGCTTAATGTCAAACGAATGGCATTCTAATTTCTTAATCTCTTGGGAGATTACATTTTTAGGAGACATTGTAACGTCAATACTTCTAGTCTTAATAACAAGAAGCATTGGTTTCCCTTCCTTAAGATATATTTTACAATTATCGATTGCAATAGTAGTCTGATCAGGTTGAGCAATATCACAATAGACGAGATCCATTTTATTGTATATTGAAAAATAACTTCTTGGTTTCCTTGCGTCTTCAATTATCGGTATAACATTTGTTCTTTTAGACGAAACATTTGAAATTAACTCTCTTGCAACTCTCGTCGAGGATTCGACGGCAAAAACTTTACCGGAATATCCTATTATGTCGGACAAGTGACTTACAGTAGTTCCTGTCGACGCTCCAAGATATAATATATTTTTTACATTAAAGAAATCAAATTCTAGTCCATTGATATATGCGGCAGCCAATTTACTTCTAAATGGATCCCACGTTCTGTATTCACTTCCATTTCTGGAGATAAGTTTTTCGCCATATAGAGTGATACCTTTCAACAAATTCATAGTCGCTATATGCGCTTTACCATTTAGAGTAACGTAACTAATAGCGTCTACGTTTTTCATGACGCATCTTTCTCCTCTTGAATTTCATAGATTTTTTTGATCCTTTCATGAACCTACTCTTATCGTCGAAAGATTCTCTCCCTTTCGGAGGTTCATGATAAATTTTTTGAATCGTTTCAATCCTTTTAGTTAATTTATCTAATAGTGAATTATCCAATGCACCCTTACGGTAAACATCGATTCTAACTGCAATGGCTATTTTTGAAGATAAAGCACGGGCAATTTTACCTCTTTGCCATTTTGGAGCAGAGTTGACAGAAGGATGCTGAAATAATAATCCATGTTTTGGAGGCCTTGTGCCTGTTTTTAATGCTCGGAACAGGGCTTTTTCTGCACCAATTATTTGAATTGTACTTGAGGGCATCTGTGCCAGTCTCAGTAGGCTACCTGCCTTCGCAATTAATCTCGCCCCTATAATTGCAGTGAGCATATTTTTCAAGTTTGGAGCAAGTATCTCCATCAAGTTCTCAATTGTGCTAGAAAGATTGGTCCTCAATTCTGATAGCTTTATTACTTCTGAAGCCAAAATTTTTAGGGATTCGGAACTTTCAACAGTTAGGTCTCCTCCTTGACTTTTTGAAATTGCCTGTTGAATTAATTCAATTTTCTTTTCAGGTACTTCTAATTGACTCAGTAGCTCTTTTGTAATATTTTCTCTTGATCCTGCATCTCTTACGATATTAGCATAAGTAATAATATTCTGGAGTAAATAGTCCAATTCAGGGAAATGAAGTCCATACCATTCACGAATTCGAGTACTTATTGTGTTTATTATTTCATCTATCTCATCCAAAGTATTTACTGCTTGAACCAAATGCAGATCTAATTTTTCGGATGTCTCTTTTACTTTCATAGATGAAAGATTTATTGCAAACTTTTGTAGGATTCCAGCTAATTCATCTCTGTCATCAGACAATCCAAATTTTATAATTAAATCCAGTTTATTTTGATTTATCTCGTCTTGTCTAGAATCAGACATCAGTTTAACGTCAATATTTTCTTGCTGGAAAATTTCAATCAAATTCTTATTATTAACTCTTACCTGATCGTAGTTTCTTAATTTGGGAATTAAATCAGATATGTAGTTTTTTTCTCCTTGGATTATCGAAGAGTATTCGATTTCCGGATTATAAAATTGTTTTCTGTAAATTAAATTTGTATCTTCAAGAGCGCAAATTCCAATTTCAAATAAAATTACATTTACAACTTTCAACTAGATCTCACAATAAGTTATTTTGGTGATTAAAAAATCTAACATTATCGCATTACCATTTGATTTATCTAATACTGCATTGGAAATTACTCACCAATGTCCGCAATTTCATCTCCATGAATATCATCATAATGAGCGTCGCATTCATTCTTTGTTAGAAATTCTTTTGCACATACTTTGCATCTAAATGTACCGCCTTCATACTCTGACATGATAGAACAATGAAATTGTATCTACTAAAAATATTTATCGCGTCTTTAAGGTTTCCAATTCATTAGATCGCATATTCTTGTTCATAAAGAAAGAGTTTATTGACTCTTCTACTGTTTGCCTATCATGAACTATTGATCTGACGGCCTGGATCATTTCAATCGGATGATCTGATTGCCAAATATTTCTTCCCATGTCGACGCCCGATGCTCCGTCCCTTATTGCATTAAAAGTTAGATTGAGGGCTTCTTTTTCCGTTAGTTTTTTACCACCTGCAATAATCACTGGTACAGGGCATCCCTCAACCACTTTTTCAAAGTTTTCACAATAATAAGTTTTTACCAAATGTGCTCCTAATTCTGCAGCAACCCTACAAGACAGCGCAAGGTATCTTGCATCTCTGGCCATTTCTTTTCCAACTGCAGTAACTGCCAGAACTGGGATCCCGTATTTTTCTCCTTCGTCTACCAGTTTAGAAAGATTCTTTAGTGTTTGGTGTTCATATTTACTTCCAACAAAAATAGATAACGCCAGACATGATGCATTGACCCTTATTGCTTCTTCAATTGATGTAGTAATAGTCTCATTTGAAAGATCTTCTCCTAAAATACTAGTTCCTCCTGAAACACGGAGCACGATAGGAATATCTGATTCTGAATCGACACATGTTCTTAAAACTCCCCTTGTGAGCATTAATGAATCTGCATGTTTTAGCAGAGGTTTGATTGTTTTTTTCGGATCTTCCAATCTTTCAGTAGGACCCAAAAAATATCCATGGTCAACTGCTAACATGACTCCTTTTCCATCTTGTGGTTTCATTATTCTCGATAACCGATTTCTTATTCCCCAATCCATAATAGATAACCAGACTATACAAGTTATTTATGTTTTCATGAACCAGTGGTGAATATTAAATAATAATTGGAAATTTCTAAAGTAAATCTCAAAAATAAGACGGCATTTGATAGAAATTTTGTAATTGATTTGTAAGATTTAATAAGAAAAGCCTGATTTTTAGAAATACCAATTGGTTTCTAGTTATAATATCTTTATATATTTCAAGATCTGATTTTTTATCAGATGACCCATA
>VBPR01000077.1:6472-6699 GCA_005877345.1 Nitrososphaerota archaeon | reverse complement strand
TTGCATTTGTTTGATTTCCTATAGATGTTGCATTTGTAGCGGTTTGATTTACTAGAGACGTTGCATTTATAGCGGTTTGATTTGCTAATGTTGCATTTATAGTGGTTTGATTTGCTAGCGATGTTGCATTTAAAATCGCTATAGGTTCTGAAAAGTCAAGATATAAGATTTGACCCTTTGCGTGAAATTTACCATTAGTAGCATCAAACACTTGTGGATAAGTCAAT
>VBPR01000077.1:0-6437 GCA_005877345.1 Nitrososphaerota archaeon | reverse complement strand
GGGATTGTTTGAGTTAGCTCCCACTCTTACCGGTTCACTGCCACCATTATCAGGACTCCCAGAAGCTGATACTGTGTCAACCTGAACTCCGTCCACATACAGATTAAGAGTAGAGCCGTCAAACGTTACTACTGCATAGTGCCACTTTCCATCGCTGTATGAAAGTGGCGACGTTGCATAAACAGGCTTTCCACTTGAACTTTCAAATCCTCCCCGTATTTCTTCCGCACTGGTCATCCATATTCCATAATTCAGGTTACCGCCATCGCCAGCCTTATTGACAATATAGGCATCTGATTTGTAATCATTGGATGTTTTGAACCATGCTGCCACACTGAATTTTGAAACAGAGCTTGTATCGTTAACGTCGAGATAACTTACTTCCGGGTTTTTAGAATAGACAGTTTGAGGATTTAAGATTAACATGATTGATAATACAGCAATAGTCGGAATTACGCCGAGAAATGTTAGCCTATAATTGATATTAGTCTTCATAAAATTTTCGTTTAACTTACTGTTTGCCCATTTATTACTTTATCTGTAATCTCTCTCTGGAACAAAGATAGAGCTCTTTATTATATAGGTACTTTGATAGCGAAATTCCACGAAAAACTTGCGATTTTTGGTAATTCTGCATTCTCGTTTATTGGTCTATGCTGAAATGAATTTCATTGTGCATATTAGTCCACCGTTATACAATTTTTTGGTTCTTTTATCCGAACTTGTCAATATTCCAATATTAGGTAATGTTTCTGAACTCGATAATAACTTGGATTATACCAATATATCATAGTACTCAAGGTAAAATGGACAGATAATAAAATTTGGAAATTAAACTACGGCTGCTATACATTGGACTTAGCTTGTTCTACAGCGCACAGGTCCTTGTTGCGTGAAGTGTTCACATTTAAGTCCTTTTCCTTGTCCATTCGGCTGGCCAGGTTGTTTAACATTATTTTGATTTTGGCCATTTTTAGCATCTATATTCCCACCTGAAACGCCCACGCTGGTATCTTGACCTGAAAGTGTGGAGGTGGCCTCTTTACCTGAAAGAGTCAAGCTTGGACCAAAGCTATATGTAGCAGTAGTGGTACCGGTTTTGGTAATTGTGAAGACATCTCTCTGTACTTTATCATTTGTGTAATATCTACCTACAAGCTTGTAACCATTGTCCTGTATATCGATATCAAGAGCGCCGAACCTGTCATCTTGTTGATATTTGACCCAACTAGATTTGCCTGATAAAGCGTGAATGTTGACCCCTCCAGTCCCGACTAACGCAAATATTTGACCGTAAGGATCAAAATAATCTGTTGAAGCTGAGCTTGTTACTATCGGACTAGAAGGTGAACCAGAGTCGTATTTTATTGGATAAGTTCTCTGAAAATTATGTACATGCCCATTTAATACTACATCGACACCATATTTACCAAATTGGCTGTGATAAATATTCCGAAGGTTTGTAGCATCACTTCCGGTATTTGAGCATGAAGAAGAACTACACGTATTGGAAGAAGTGTACATTTGCTTATGCATGTACACTATAATCCATTTAATGTTCGAATCCGTTGACGCCTTCTGAAGCTCACTTATAACAAAATTGTACTGGGAAGAACCTTTTGAATAACTGTCATGGTCAGTATCCATGACTATTACCCGTACATTGCCGTATGTGAAGGAGTAATACGTTTTAGAAAGGCCAAAAGCGCTCAGGTACGAGCTGAATCCCTCACTTGACTCATCCTCGTGGTTTCCTATTGCTATCCTTGTTCTGCTTTTAATGGGATCTATTATATTCAGCCAACATGTAGGAGTACTTGTATAAGAATAGTCACCTATACCAAAAACGAGCTCTGGACTACTATGGCTTTGAATGTTGCTTACAGTGCTTTTTGTGTTGGAGTTACAACCCCAATCACCAGCCGCACCAAAATTAGGAAAGCCGAGCACGTAATTTGTGTTAAGTGAGCTGAGAATGTTAAAAATTAACAAAGAGGACATCACGACGAAAAGTGAGATTGTGACTTTTGAGAACATTAGGCAACCTTCAATAGACAACCCTATATAAAAGTTGTAGAAGCTTTATGTATTTTCCCTTATAAAGATGCATAAAAATTAACTTATTTGTTCAAAATTTAAATAATCTGGGAAATAATGAATGATATGGGATTTTTTGATAAACTGAAAAGGGCCATTATGGGCGGAAAGGAAAAGACCGAAAAGGCTGGAAAGGCTGTAGAGCACGGGGCTGAGAAGGCTAAAAAGGATGTAGAGCACGGGGCTGAGAAGGCTAAAAAGGATGTAGAGTATGGGGCTGAGAAGGCTAAAAAGGATGTAGACGATGAGTCTGATACCTCCGACGAATTGAAGAAATAAGTGATGTAAAATCATTCTCGGCTTCCAGATCGAAATTATTTAATACTAATATCAATCGTTACCTTCTTAACCTTTAACTTACATGAATCAGTTTGTTTCTAACAATTAGTATGCATAATGTGATAGAGGGTACTGCCTAGAATTCTGTCTTCTGTACTAAATCAGTGGCTGCACATAAGATTAATTTGGAATAATAGAATTAGATGTTATTTGACTGGTGATAAGATTCAATCTGTATTGTTGCGTGAGTGACGTCAAAGCGCTTTTCAAGAATAGAATTTATCTCCTGTAATATTGCACTACCCCTATTATTATCCATGATTACAACATGAGCAGATAGGGCGTGAATACCCGAACTTATAGTCCATATGTGCAGGTCAAAGACACCTGTCACACCCCGTACTCTAAGTATCGATTTTTTTATTTCTTCATGACAAAGGTGTGACGGTGTACCTTCAATTAAAATGTGAATTGCTTTTTTTAAAAGCAACCAAGTTCTTGGAAGTATTAATGCTACAATACCAATACTAATGAGTGGATCTGCAAGATAGAACCCAGTTATTTGGATGATAATTCCAGCAGCTATAACTCCTGCAGAACCAATGGTGTCTGCAAGTACCTCAAGATATGCTCCATGTAAATTTAGATCCTCTTTTATATGTGCATTAAATTTTTCTTGGCCATAATCTTGTGATCTTTTACTATCTAACCGTACTTTGCCCAGTAGACGAACCCCTATTAAATTAATCCCAAGGCCTATTGAGGCAATAATTATTATTGGAAAACCGTTTACCTCATATGGATGAAGAATTCTTTGAAACGCTTCATATAGAATAAAGACAGCCAACAATATGAGAAATATGCTATTTAGGAGAGACGCCAATATTTCAGCTCGATAAAATCCATATGTTCTTAGTGGGGTTGCTGGTTTTTGTGTAAATGATATAGCTAAGAGCGCCATTACAAGTCCGGCCGCATCAATAAGCATGTGTCCAGCGTCTGAAATAACGGCAAGACTTGCTATCTTAAAACCGACAACAATTTGTATTACAAAAAAGGCTGAAATTAATAAAAGTACAGTTTTTAGGGTCTTTTTCCTATTATTACTTGAAGATAGGATGGTCTCCAACTAAATTCAGTCTTTGAGATAAATAAGTTCAAATCTTATATAAATAAGACAAATCAGTAACAGCATCTAAGATAACGCCTCGAAAGGTTTGTGAAATTAAAATTCAAAATTCCTAACAATATCATCTATGTCACAGACACATTGTTCAATCAAATTTTTGATCCGAAATTCATTTTTACCTTTAATTATCATATTAAATTTCAAGATTGTTAAAATACAAAGAAATTAATTGGAAGCATGAAAAAGGCTATAAAATTCGTAAATATGATATATTTATTGATACCATAGCTGCTTCAAAAACAAGGAAAGAGCAACAAGCAAAAATTGAAAAAATTTCCCTGGTTGCGTTTCTAAACAAGGAACAGAAGAAAATTTTTGTTAGTATATGCAGACGCCTAAAGAGAAACGATAAAAATTTTTACCAAAATAAAAACCTTCATGCAACTTTATTTGGTTTTGGTCCACTCAAAGAAAAAGATTATGAAAGGATTCAGAAAAGAATTCAACAATTCTCTCGAAAAAAACGAGGTAGCAAGATAACTATAACTTTTGATGAGGTCAGACCTGGGACTATGTATTCAGAAAATAAAACGCTAATGCCTCTACACGGAATAAGCAACGGGACTGTAATTGCAGTAGGAGATGTTGTTGAAAATGAGGAGTTTTGTAATTATTCAAACCAGCTCGGCTCCTTTCTTTTAAAGGATAAAAACATTCAATCAATATTGGGAGCTAATTTTAGGAGAAAGTTTCCCACGGTTTGGTGTACATTAGGATATTATAACAAACAGAAGCAATTTAAAATTAATAACCATCTGAAATATATCTTTAGACAGCATGACGAATTGAACAGTAACGATTTTAGGTTTCCTATTACCGATATATCACTAGTTAAATCCAAATATAAAAACTTGAGATATCCAAAATTGATAAAAAAAATTAGAATCTAAATCACAAGTAATTGATAGTTATGCAAGTTTATTCCCAAATCTTTTCTCCAAAAGTTATTCTTTTGTTGAGCAAAAAGTTACTAAGTGAAGCAACACAAACAGCCATTACTAGAGATATTGCATACTGAATATGAGAATACTCAACAAAGACAAATACTAATGTTAACTGAATGACTGCACCCAGTGAACATAAGGCCAAAAAAGACACGTACTGTCTAAGAAAATGTCTAGTGGAAAAATCTCTATCCTCAAATGTCCATACCTTATTCAGCAGGAAGTTTGTAGTTATTGAAACTATTATACCAACCAATGTAGCTTGCAAGTACCAAACATTTGATACCACGTTTGCAAGAAGAAATGAAACTACATAGTTAACAATGAAACCACTGGCGCCTACTGTGAAGAATCTACCAGCCTTCGACAAGAAAAGTATGGATTTATGTTTTTTTTGCTCTGTAATATCACTGTCGTATAGCATCTCCTTTGACTTTCTACCATAGCGGTAAAGGTGCCATACTGCTTTTGAGTAGTTCAATATTCGATTAAAATTTATTTTCTTTGTAACTTGTGTGCCTTGCTGTTTAATTGGAATTTCCTTAACTTCAACATTTTTATTTTTATTATTATTAATCTTCACGAGAATCTCAAGGAGTGCTTCCTTTCCTTTCCCTTCAAATCTAATGTCTTTCACAACGTGACGCGAAAATGCAAAGCAACGGGACATGGGATCTTCAACGTTTGTAACTTTTAACCCATACTTAGCTATAATTCTAGCCAGCTTACCTATTACAGTGTGTATAAAAGGTTTCCTTGGCACATCTGCACCTTTAACAAACCTTGAAACAACAATTACATAATTGGGATTTGCTATTAATTCTTTAATAAGCTCAGGTATAATCTCCTTAGAATATGGATGGTCCGCATCCATAACCAAGATAAATTTTCCGATGGATAGTTCTATGCCCCTCATGACCGCCGATGCAAATTCACCTTCAACCTTGACATGCAGCACTCTTTTGTTCGTATTTTGATCATCATGATTAGTTGATTCTAACGCTTTATCTATCAAACCAGTGCCATTGGCAAAATTATAGTGCACTACAATTATTTCGCTAGGGATCTCCTTTGGTATTGAGGACATTACTTGGTGAGGAGGTTGATATATAGGTGTCAGAGCATTTTGAGTCAATAAAACCACCGAAATCAAATTAGATCCTTCAATTTCATCACCGTTTGTGAAGGCTCTATTTTGACGATTTAGCATAAGAATGTAATTAGACATTTATCTAGAAGCGCTTTTAAGTTTTTCCGTATAGAAAATGGTTACTAAAGGTCTACATTTGTACCTTTTCCTGTTATAGAACTTATAGAACTGTTGTAAACATAGCACAGCACATAAAGCGATTAATTTGTCAGAACTAGTAACTTTGTTTAAGTAATCTAAAATTCAATTGTACAGACGAAGACCACACCGCCAAATTGATACCTTACAAATGTATCCACAATATAGTATCAAGGGATTGTATTAGGGATTGTAAAGGTATTTCCACTAGATGTCATGTTAATAGGATTATCTAATGTCATGGCCCGTAAAACTGCCAGTTTTGCCTCCTATAGAGACCATTGAAGTTCTATACGAAATGCGTTTTGGCCTTGGCGTATCTCAGTAAGAGAGTCCCTACGTAAACAGTAAATTGGTCTCTTCCCTACGTTTGGGTAATCCTCAGGAAACCAATAATCCTTATATTAACGCTTAAGCTTGCCAGCCCTTTGCGAGTGTATTTCTTTATTTTGTGATTGTTCTTTAAAAACTTCATTTACGTCTAGTGTTACGGTGAGTGTCATAACAAACAGATAAATCCCATTCCTAATCTATAGTAACAAGATTTTATCCTAATTTTTCGATTTTGATTTGAACTATTCTATATTTCTGTTGAACCTTAGATCTATTAATAAGTCGAGTTCTATAATTTTTAGCATCA
>VBPR01000267.1:2647-3988 GCA_005877345.1 Nitrososphaerota archaeon | reverse complement strand
TGAATTGATGTAGAATTATCATTAGTTTGCGCTATCAACCGCTGAACCATTAATAGGTTCTCTACGGTTTTGTTGGAATTGCCGCTCTCTAACGCAGACTTGGCTTTAGAAAGAAGTCCTTTTATCATAGCTTGGGATGATTCCAAGGAAGATTGTTGTTGTGCTACAGCTACCTGCAATACCGAAGTATGGGAGACGTATATTAAATAAAGGGAGCATGAGACTAACTGGATTGAACATAATGTAAGGAAAAAAGAATAGTTCATGAAAAAGTGCGATGAAGTTAACTTGTATTCGTGCATCTTTACAGTAAATTGTTCTTAGCCGGATTTATTTAGTTTCGTAAGTATTGTAAGCCTGTCAGTATTAAGTACAGATTAAATTAGCTTTAATAAATTAGGCTCAATTTGCCTGCATGAAAACCATTTGAAATCAACATCCTCACGATACCATTTGTAAACCATACGAGGGCCTCCCCAGGCTCCAACCTCATAATCTTTGCCTGCACATATGGCCTTTGGTCCCCACTTATAGGATCTAGTATCAATAACCTCATTTACCTTGATCCAAGTTTTGCCATCACCATTGAAATTCATCCATTGTTCCAACTTGACTTTTGGATGATTGATATCATGAGATAAAATCATGTGAACATACTTGATACCAAACCATCCATGACCCGCTAAAATGATATGAGGAATTATCGTTTTAACTCCAGCAGGATCGTCATAATACTTATTTGGACTTTGCTTTGTGTGCTTTACTTCCGAATGCTCGTGTAAACTATTGCAGTTTGTTTCACAATCGTAGCTAAATTCCTCACAACCGAGATGGTCACTTCGATCGTGATGATTACATGGACCTCTAAGGTAGATTCCATCATTTTTTGTAGGCTTATGGACATTAAAGAAACCTGTCAGCTCAACGTTATCAAGGTCGCTCTTATCATGTGTGTAGCCACGAGCAATTGAATCCTTAAAACTCATATTGCAACCACCTATTGCATCTTTATAATCAGGATCTACATTCAAGTTAAACTTGACTCTATTGTTGTCGTCAGTTGTCCATGAACCGTCATTATTTCTTACTAGTTTATGATATGTATAACCACCCCCTATTTCAAAATGTGAATCAAATGGGTGTTCGTGATACATGTACCATACGAAACCTTTTTGGTTTAGTAGGATATAAAAAAACCACACCATCAGGTCCTACCATTTTAACTCGCCTTATTGGGGGTTTACTAGTTGCAGGAACGCCAATTCCCAATGCCTTTCCAAATGGTACCAATGGCAATAACATAAACGCTGTCCCAGCTGTTCCTACCAATTTTAAGAAATC
>VBPR01000267.1:0-2546 GCA_005877345.1 Nitrososphaerota archaeon | reverse complement strand
ACTGGATATTATTTACTTGGTATTTGAAATTTTTGTCCGTATAAATTCCCTTAAATCGCTAGCTTCCTCCCTATAAGCCCTGATTTTATGAATTTGCCCATCAGAACATCTTATTTCAACTGTTACTATGTTAATCTCTGCATCTGAACCAAGAACACTAGGATATACTTTTTCGATCTTACAACCACGGTCTAGGAGGGCTTGTAGCTTCAATATTGATTCTCGCAATGTCTCTAGTAGTTATTATTCTCTATTATTTATAAAATTGAACAACGACATTGAGTGAGATGCATCATGAATTCGCAGTCAAGTATATGCTTTTTAAAATGGTTGTAGAATTAATTAGATATTCTCTCTAATAAAGGATAATTGGCAATCTAATATTGAGAAAAATTTGTTAATTAAACTGGATGTTGAAGAGAAAATCAATTATACTTTGGTGATGATATAGATCAAATGCAGGGATCAGAAAATCAGAGAATAAGGAAGCCAGGATATCCAATAAATCCTCTCATTCTTAATAGATGGTCGGCCAGGTCTAAGGTCTATGACTGGAGAAGAGCTTGTTGAGCACGACATTATGTCACTTTTTGAAGCTGCTAGATGGGCTCCCTCATCTTTTAACAATCAACCTTGGAGATTTATCTACGCTAAAAGAAATACAGGACACTGGGATAGATTGTTTAATTTGTTGGTTGACGCAAATAAGCTTTGGGCGAAAAATGCTGCGTTACTAATAGTAGTAATATCTAGAAAAAACTTTGAATATAACGAAAAACCGGCAAGGACACATCAATTTGATGCTGGATCGGCCTGGGAAAATCTGGCATTGGAAGCCTCCTCTAGAGGTATTGTTGCACATGGTATGCAAGGTTTTGATTATGAAAAGGCAAGGATGGATTTAGAAATTCCTGATGATTTTGAAGTAATGTCAATGATTGCAATTGGGAAAAAAGGACCAAAAGAAAATCTTCCACCTGAGTTTCAAGATAAGGAAAAACTTAGTGAGCGGAAGCCGTTGAAGGATATTATTATGGAAGGAATTTATCATAGGTAAATTAATTAAATTTGATTATTTTCCAATCTTTTCTTACCCTTTTCGGTAATTTGAATTTTTGAATCTGTACGCTGATCATTTGCTACAAACCCATCGCCATGTAAAATTTTAACAATGCGATCTATTTCAGATTTATCCAATAGACCTATTTCTTTTCCAATTTCGTACTTGTTGAATTAACTAATCTCTCCTTTATCTGCAGTTTTTTCGAAAAGTTTCAAAAGAAACCTGTCAAATGCTTCATTAGACATTTTTACTTAGTAAGGAGTTTAAAAGTAGCTGGATTCAGAATTTTGTATACCATTAAATCTTTTACCTTGTTAATAGAAGTCAGGTAGGCAAATAAATCGAGGCAGCGTATTTTACTAGATCGTGCTCTAACGTTACTGGCATAACGAATAGTACATTAAATAGGAATCTGAGTAGGATCACAATTACGATAATCACGATTATAACCAGTGCGATATAAACGAGTGTGTTTAATACCATAATAGTCTGAGCGCATAAAAATATAAATAAATGTGATGCGACATCGTTCTGGATCCTTTTCAGAGTGCCAACTGATTTAAGTAATATTGTACAATTAAACGATTGACATCGGCGATGAAAAAAGGAAGGAGACCTATGAAGAAAAAAAGATGAATTTGACAACATAATTGAAAAGAAAAAGATAGAAGAAAAAGTAGATGGAAACGACTAAGATTTTTTTATAAGAATAACTTTGCAAGATTATTATAACTTTTATAATTTCTTAAATACACATTCACATTACCGCATAAATATTGTTTTGTTACAGTTTTATGACATTCTTTACAAAGAGTTCTCAAATTATCATGATTATGAAGGAATTCGGTTATTGTTCTAACCTTATTTTCAAGTGAATCAAATCTGTATCCCAATTTTTTATAAAGCGACCTTGGAACTATGTGATCACATTCCAGTCCACGAGATCGTGCAAACTTTCTTCTGAATGTATAAGGATATTTTTTTCTGCATATTTGACATGTGAAGTTATCTCGTTTAAATATATCAGAACGCACCCTGTCCCAGTAAAAATTGTGGTAATACCATTTCTCAAACTGTTTATTACATTCTTTTGAACAATACTTCCTAAATGGATATTTAATTAAATTTTGACATCCAGTATTTCTACAGATGGTATTTCCCGTACTGTCAAACTTATCAAATTCTCTTATGTATACGATATCCTTCGATGACATACAACAAAGAAATCAACCAGATTACTTTATTTTCTAATCTAAGAAAAAAAATTAACACAGAAATAAATTTGATTGGTCTTAATGAGATCCAATTAAATCAAGTTTTAGACAACCTGATAGTATTTGGATTAGAACACCGGGCAACTTAACCTTGTATTAACTATATACATTGCCAGATCAATATGTATATGATGGATGTATTTCCACCTCCAGACAAAGTATTAAACCCTTTTCCATTCTATGCTCAAATGAGAAAAGTTCATCCGGTT
>VBPR01000076.1 GCA_005877345.1 Nitrososphaerota archaeon | reverse complement strand
ATAGACAAAATTTTGAATTCGTTGATTTTCATTCCAATGAACGAAAGCCAGTTAAAGTGGGAATGAATTTTGTGAGCTTCCAAAACGACCCTAGACGACTGTTATTCATACTCAATGATCCACGCTGGTTGGGGCAATCCAATTTTGGAGGATCAAGTTCGTCTATGGGTTTACTTTCAGTACAGGCATCTGGAATGTTTTTTATTCCACCTACTGAGAGAGAGTTTCCTGGTTATAATTTATTCTCATAGCAACGACAAGATTAAAAATGGGTTTGGATGCCATTATTTAAATTAGCGGAGTTAATTTGTGAGGGGACGAAATATTTCTATTTTTCTTTAATTCTGGCCATACAACAAAAATTCTCTATCTCACTACTAAATGATATGTGGCCTGTTGAATATAATTATATGATGGATCAGGAGGATAAATCACACTAACATCATACTTTAGTGTATGATTTCCAACTGATAGTGGCTTTAGAAAAACTGTGTATCCCTCTGAAAGTGAACCGTACGACCCAGAATAATTACCCATCATTTTATTATTCATGGTAATGTTAAACAAATCCGTCATGATTCTGTTTTTGTCAACATTATATTCAGCATCCACACCATCTAAACTTACCTTTGCAATTACACCATTGTTCCCTGCTTTTGCACAGTCTATCAGATCTTTTTCGCTTGCGATTCCTTCTTGCCCATAATCGCATTGACTACTCTCAATCGGCAAGAAAATAGCCTTTCCAGCAGGAGTATCACATGTTCTAACTACAAACTTATCTTCAACGGGTGGAACGCCAAGAAACAGTACGTTATTAACTTTATCTTCTCCTATGTAGCATTTGCTGGGGTCCTTCGTGTTATCCACAGAATTGGTTGGATTTATATAATCAGGGTGGTCTTCAGCAGAAATCCCCAGATTATACTTCCACCATTCTGCGAGCCATTCCTTGTGATTTTTTCCAAATGGATTAGAATCAAGCGAATATAGAAAATCACCAGCGCCAACTGAATATGAATAGATAGAAAAGAAATATGAATAAGAAATAAGACTTGTGCAAATAAGTAAAAAAGCCATTTTACTATGTATAATGCTATTTAAAGTACTTCTCATGGACTAGAGTTCAATTGCCAATGTAAAAAGTTTTCCATGAGGTAACAACTCATTTCTTATCACACCCATAATACTTTTGGTCATTCGTATCAATTCAATTCTAGCTTTGTCTTAAAACAGTATTTATTTTAATTACTCGTTGTAAATTACAGTATAGGATAATGAAGCTGAGATACCTTCAATATTTTAATGTAATTGATGCAATGAAAGGGTTGAGTTTTTCTATTATCTTCTTAATTATCACCTTTGTAATTTTTGTTGGAATAATAGATAGATCAATTCTTCATCTTTCATACTTTGAGGAGAATCCTAAATTTTCCACATTAACTAGAAATATATTTCTAGTTATCATGATAACGGCTGTAGTAACACAAACGATTTTTATCTGTAAAACATATAGCAATAAGTTGTCCTTACACGGGAAGAATTTTCAAATATTCTACCTAATTCCCTTAATCTGTCATTTTGTAAACCTAGTATTAGTGTCTATTCTTATAACTCAAATTTCTTACGAGTCTAGATACTCTAAATTTTTAATTTTATTTACTATTTGGGTGAACACGAGTACAGGAATTTCAATATTGGCTCTGTTGGCTTATCGGTTTATCGTATGGTTAAAGGAAAGTACTAAGAAGAGCTTAGTTGTGATATCCTACACGGTATCTGTGATAGCCTTCATAACTTTAAATGCTGCTATTTTGCTTTATTTTACTTTAGGGTACAGGGTTGGACTTAGATATATTACCTCAACTACAGAACCCTCTCTTATTTTTTCTTCACCTCACACCGATTTGTCGATACTTATTAGCATCATAGCCATTATATCGTTTATTTCAATATGGGTTTCGTCACTTCTATTACTAAATAGTGGAACAGAGAGAATAAAAATGAAGTATATATTAGTAATCGCTTGTTCCCTTGTAATTTTCTTCAGTCAATACGTATTCTTGTACGGATTTAGTTGGCTGAGGTCTACAAATGTTATTATGTATTATGATATTTATTCTATTACTACAAATATTGCTTTTCCCCTAGGAGCAATTTTTTTTGGATTTACTTTTTGGGTTCTTGCAAGAAACATCATGATTTCAAAAGATAGTAGCTTGGAGGATAAAGAAAGATTTAGAAAAGTAACACAAACGATGTACCTTACTGCAATCGGAATAATCCTCCTTATTTTTTCGGCCAGTTCACTTGATATAACAAGATTGCCTTATCCTCCATTTGGAATGGTTTCTTTTACTTTTATGAATGTTGGCGCTTTATCATTTTTTCTTGGAATTTATAACTTGGCTGTTATCCTGGGAGAAAGCTCTCATTTTCGTCTGTCATCCACGAAGAAATCCGATTTCCTGTATTCCATAGGGTCATCTCAACGCAGGTTGTCTACAAGAAAGAATGTTGCAGGGATTTTTAAGACTTTTAGGCCTCATTTTCATGATACTGAATCAAACAATGAAGAGATTGATTACGAATACATACAAGAAGTTATTTTCGCAAAAAAACAATCGGTCAATAATTTAGGTCGGATTACTTTTTCGCGAACACAAACACCACTAGGAACACCTTGGGAAGAATGGATAGAACGATGGTGCAAATGGTATTATCTTAATCGGATAAGCCATGATAATGCAGATATATTGTGTGACAAATGGGTTCAAGAAAAAGAGACATATCTGTTTTGTTTTTTAGCCAAACCTTTAGTAGAAGCATCCAAAAGTAAAATTGAATGTGAAATAACGATACCAAGTCGACATGTATTATTTTTACCCTTACTAAATAATTTTATTAATTTTTACCATTATCCTAATCTTACCTCTGAAAAAGACCTTGTGGATTTTGCCAAAAGAGATATAGACAACCAGAAAATTGTTTCTATATCAGTCAACGATATTAAATTTAATGATATAATACAATTTAGAATTCGCTCAAATTTGTTTGCTATCGTTCTTCCACAAAGTAATGATGTCTCCAAACAGATACAGACTCATGCCATATCAGATGGCTACTGGATTTTTTTGCACTCTTTGCCCTCTGGAAGGAATAAAATCTACTTTAAAGTTGAGACACTGATAGATAAGAATGACGAATTGAATGCAAATAGACTTGAACATCCTAAAGTCGTAACAGAAGTACTATATAATTTGAATATAACAGACTAAATTCCTTCGATTTATCCGTAATTCGTGGGTTCTTATCAATAAAGCTATATTCTTACTTTACCTTTATTTTATACTCTCCAGCTGATCGGAATGGAGGGAGACCATCTGCATCAAAATTTAATATAAATTCTCCTTGCTCAGGGATCTTTAATAAAAGTAACTGACAAGCCCATGCACCTCTTTGAGGGCCACTAGGCATTGGAACGTCCCAATTTTTTAAATCAGAATTGGATCCATCTGCCGTAAAATCAAAAACTTCAGGTCTTAATTGTTCTACGCTGCTGCTGAGATCTGTAAAATCCTTGTCATTCACATTTTTGAACATTACATGGCCTGGCTGGTTCTCGTGTTCTCCGGCGTTACATGCGTCTATGATTTCCTGGTCTGAGTTTATTGTATTACCTTCCCTGTCCTTATCTCCTTTGACATAATTTACACCAACTACATGAACTATTATCGGATCATTCTTGTAAATGCTAGCTTCCTCCCTTCGAGGTAGATTGTCATTTCTCATATCTCCATGGACGAAGAGGGGGTTACCTGGGCGATCTGGGTATGGGGGTTCTTTGCCAAAAACCCATTTTGTATATTCTTTAATCCAATCGTCATGAGTCCGATTATCTAATCTCTGTCCATAATGTAAGCACCAACTCTTATAATCTGTCATTTACGTTACACAACAAGAACCTCGTTAATAAGCAATTTGTTCCTCGGACGGACATGTTGACTAATCCACAAAACTAATCGCTCGGCTTAATATTGTACACTCCATATTATCATTGATCAGACTTTGTACACTCCATATTATCATTGATCAGACTTTGTACACTCCATATTATCATTAATTAGACTCTTATCCTCCAACATTGAAAACAATCGAACTATATGATATTTATGTTATAATTGACTTTAATCTTCGTAATGCCCGATGAGCAAGATCCAACGGTTTTTACAGAAGTGTTATGAGTAAGAGGTCTAGTAAAAATCCAATAACCATCTGAGACTATTCTCGTTTTGCATGATGGATGACCAAATATGTTGTTTTCTGGCAAAAATACATTTACAAAGCGTGATTCAACTCTGAACTTTTTTACAAAGTTTGTACTCAGTCTTATTTCATTAATTGTAATTTCAAGATCCTTTACGACATCCATTCTTTGTCTAGCTACTTTCAATAATTCTTCGTCAGTTTCTCCGTCTTCATGTAGAACTGATATCCAATTTATTATCGGCATGAAAATTGAGGTTTCTTTTGGAACATTAATCGTTCTAACTGGGATCTTTTCAGATGACTCTAAGGTCTGACACAGGAAGAATACTTTTCCATAGGTTTGATTCAAGTATGCATTTTTTCCGTCTGGGTCGAAGAGAGGGCTAATATATTTTGGAATCTCTAGAATCCATTTCCACCATTTTACAGTCCAATTGCTATAGGTTAATCCAAATGGTTTTTCTTCAATTCCGAAGACAAATTCGCTTAGTTCTAGCAAAAGGGATCAACTTATTTGATGATTTCATGTATTTAGATTTTCATTAGAACGGAGAAGACAATTTCAAAACCCAATTTGCTCCTTATTTTCCTGTCTTAAATGAAACGTTATTGGCTCTGATGCATCGATAACCGCCTAAAACGTTGACCAAGAATAATAGAAAGTCATTAAAAGCATTGAAGTAAGGATTTGTTTGACATAAAACTTACAATTTATTAGACCATTATGTTAATTTCTGCATTTAGGTATCTTGTTGTTCAGTCTAGAAAGTCATTCGGTTGACAGACGATTTACAGCTCACAACGATTGTATGTCAAGACCTTAAAAAATATAGATGGAGAATGCCCAAAACTTACGTTCCTGCATTAAATATATACTAAAGATCGTAGTTTAGTTTTGAACTAGTTGTGTCTTAAATTACGGTTTGTTGATATAATATTTATCATTATTTCCTTCTTAAGTATCCCAAAAATCATTGAAAATAGACGTTGCACATGATTTTATCACTGAAGGTTACTATTAAGGATTTCTTGATGTAATGCAATAATATGTTAGGGCGAAACAAGCCCATCTGATTTAATACTTCGTAGTAAATAAGTACTAGTTGAATGATTTCTTTGCATTAGATCAAAGAACTCGAGCTAATCGAAACTATGGAGTCGATACAATTTTCCCCTTACCAGCTTTCACGACAATACATTCTATGTTCGAAAGATTACTTATCAAATTATGTGGAGCTTACGCTTGTAAATTTGTCGAAATCAATTTGTTCATGTTGGGCATTTGCATATGAAAATCGAAACTTGCTCCTCGAATATTGCTCTTATGACTTAATTTAGTTTATTTCTATAGGTAAATCAAGTCTATTTCCCCACTCTCCCCATGATCCAAGATACATTTTTACATTCTTGTATCCTAACAGTTTAAGAACCAAAAAAGCATTAGAAGCCCTATATCCTCCCTGGCAATATGTTATTATTTTTGCATCCTTTGGTATTTTTGGATAAATCTTTGATAATCTCTCCGTACTTTTAAAAATACTGTTTTCAATATTTGTTTTCCAATCAATGTTTACTGCTGATGGGATATGACCTCTCCTTGCAGCTCTTACTTCAGAGCCATTAAATTCTTCTCTGGAACGAGCGTCTACTATAACAACGTTTTTGTTGCCAATTGATCTATTCACTTCATTGGTATCTGCAATAATTTTAGAATTTGGTTTACCTTTGAACCGTATAGGTCTTAATTGATTACTCTTTACTTCCACTGGCAATTTTTCTCTTTTCCATTTTTCAAATCCTCCATCTAGCATACATACGTTTTTGTGAGAAAAATAAAGAAGCAGCCAAACCCCTCTAGCCGAAGATATACCAGAAACATTATCATAAAAAATCACCTTACTATCTTTACCTATACCAATATTCGATAGTAACAATCTGCTCTGCCTGTTAAAGTCTTTGATACCTCTTTTGGTAGTATTGAACCAGTGTAGCTGGAATAGATCAATGTTTACTGCTCCGGGTACATGACCATTCTTATATTCTGAAAAAGGTCTTGAATCTATCACAATTGCATTATCCTGTCCTTTGATTAATTTGTAAAGGTCTCGAGACGATATTAACAATTCCAATAGTATACGCATAGATACAGGCCTGATTTATAATGTTCGTATTTAATGACAATCATCAACTATTTTCTGAGCGCCAAATCAACTTTTATTCGAAACTTGTCATTATTCTAAATTTGCTTCTATGATATCAATAACTTGTTTATCTGTAACCTGATCAAAATTCTGATAATATTGCTCAATAGATCGAAAGTTGCCGTTTTGAGGAATGGTAATAACTTCAATTTGATCAATATCTTCATTTTTCAACGTATTAATGGTTCCCTTTGGGGATATCGGTATAGTAATTATAATTTTCCCCGGGTTTTTATTTGTCTTTATATACCTGGCCGCAACAATGATGGAGGCACCTGTGGCAGCTCCATCATCTGCCAAAATTACAATTTTACCGCTCAAATCATTCTGATTCCAATCGAACGTTTTACCAGAGTATAACTGTGTCCTACGTCTTATTTCTTCTAATTGGTCTAATTTTTCTTTTTTAATGTATTCGGGAGATATTTCGAGCTCTCTAACTAATGTTTCATTGAGATATGTTGTCCCGTCTTCCATTAGCGCCCCTATACCAAGCTCTTCGTTATGGGGTGCATGAAGCTTTCTTGGTACGATTATACCAAAGTCACACGATAACTTGTTTGCAATTGTCGAGCCTATTACCACTCCACCCCTAGGAATCCCCAAGACAAGGGTATTTTTCCTTTCTTCCTTCTTGATTGAATTCTTCAGTGACTCTGCGAGGATGTTGCCTGCAGC
>VBPR01000266.1:1367-3151 GCA_005877345.1 Nitrososphaerota archaeon | reverse complement strand
ATAGCAATTATAAATCCTGCCAAGGCCGCACCAAATGAAGGCAAGACTAGTATTGCGATACCAATTACTACCGCAAGTATTCCGACACCGAGATGGAATCCTCGAGAGAATCCTCTATGTCTTCTAGAGAGCCCTTCTATTATCCTTGAAGCACCAATAATTAGTAGGGCAATCGCAATGAATATAATTATGAGTGTAGCGGCCTCGGTAGGGTATGCGACTGCTATACCTGCTAAGATCAGAATTAATATTCCAAGTCCTATGCTGTACAATCTATGCTTTCCTGGTAAGAAGATTCCAGATATTACGCGCTCGATCCCAACAAAAAACAATATGATTGCCAGTAACCGAACAATTAAAACAAACGCATCTTTTGGAGACACTAGGGCCCATATTGACAGTGCTATAATAATTGCGCCTAAGCCTATTTGGAGCGCCCGAACCCAGGGCGGCCTTTTCTCAATGTACACGTCTCTCACCTTCTTGTTGATTCTAGTATTTAAGTATTAAATTATATTTTGAGAATATCTAAATTACAACTTTCTAATTTCAGTAGCATTAAACCAACTAGCTGATCCACTCGTGTTATTATATGTTATAGGTCTCAAGTCCCTAGGTATTGTTTTAAGGTATTGTTTTCATGCAACCACATTCAAATACTGGGGTAGACTTGCTCAGAATCAAGAAATATAACCTTTTCTTCCAATTCCTAGTACATTCCTTTATTGGGGAACATTTGAAGCTCTCCTATTGTTAATAGTATCCATAGTATCTTCGTACCCATTTTGAAGGAGTTTTTCAATCGTTCCGTACGAAAAATCAAAAGTCTTGTCTGAAATTGTATTCTCATCGTTCTTTCTTTCAATTCTTATTATTTCTGCTATATCAAACGTACCTTCAACGATTTCCTTGTATTTTCTCGGTCTCAAAAAGCGACTATGATATTTCGTTTGGCGATTCATTAGTTCATTGATAACATCATCCTTGACTCCATTTTCCTTGCCTGTTTTTATCAAATCCCTTACTAAATCTACATAGTCAGATATTAACAATAAAATTTCTTCATCTCTATGACTGCGATCAGAAAAGGTAATGTCATTGTTTCTATTTACAACACCATCATGATCAATAGGAATTTGGACTTGTTGTGTAGGATGTACATTCACTACACATATGCCAAGAGTAGGAACTTTATCCCTTACTCCCTTAATTTTGTACCAAAAATATCTATGCATCAATACAAGTTGGCTGAGTGGTGTATTGGACATCAGTCCTCCATCCCAAAAATATCGTTTCTTTTTTTTGTAATAACTATTGTATGTATTCACATTATCATTCTGACCAATCTCAATACCCGCTTGGTCTTTTTGCCTGCTCTTATCAATGTGAGGAGGATCATAGCTCTCAACTTCTAGTGAGGCATAATCAAAATTAACAGGATATGATCCGCTAGCCATAACATGATCCGAAGTAATTCCTTTATCGTACTTAATTACTCGTTCAAATCCTATTTCGTTACCTTTCTGTGAAATATATCTTCCATATTCAGTTTTCCTAGAACCATCTGCTTTAGGATAACTGTCAAAAGTAACTGGTAAACCGTCTGCTACATCAACGGATACTAGAATTAATCTGGGTTGATTATCTTCATGGCGTTTTGCTATAGGAAACTTAGCAAATTTTTCCAAGCTGCGCTTTAATGGTTCATTGCTAAATCGATACCATGTATTACCATACAAATCTAGAAACTTCTTATCAAAAATTGGTATAATAGGTGAAAAAAC
>VBPR01000266.1:0-1305 GCA_005877345.1 Nitrososphaerota archaeon | reverse complement strand
ATCTATTATTGATACTGTGTAAAGTATTCCACCATATCTTAAACCAAGGATTGATATCAACAAGTGATTCCTTGGACAAGTACTTCCAAAATTCTACAAGTCTCTCTGCAGAGCCCTCATAAGTATTATTTTCTACAACGTAACTGGTAAGAACGGCAGCGTTCATAGCACCTATTGAAGTCCCTGCAATAATGTCAAACTTAGAACTTGTCTCTTTTCCCTCTTCCTTGTCTTTTTTTGAGAGCGATTCATATAGAGCCTTATACGCGCCTGCCTCATAAGCGCCCAAGGATCCTCCTCCTTGTAATACCAATGCTCTTTCTTTTTTTGGAATATCAGAACTATTCATGACCTTACACTGTTGTAATAATCGCAATCACGTTTAAACCCAACGCTACGTATGGCATTAAAATGTGGTTTGGAGATTGGTAAATTTCAACTGAGGACAACTGATATATATTGTCTCTAAAGACGTAATTATTAATAATATGAAAACCAAGAGTGAGTCAAAATCAAAATCATCGTGGTTTTGGGTTTTTCAGATTGCTGTCGGCAGTTTATGTTTACTTTTTTCCGGTGTGATTCTCTTTTCTGGCTTTGATACTAAAGCTGGGGCTTATATCTGGCTATTTTTGGCTGGAATTGGCTTAATAGTACTTGGAGCGGAGAGACTGGTTAGTGGAATACTGGCAAAGGGAGTAAAAAGATCGTCCCGTTTGCTCAATATAGGAGTAGGTGTCGGTCTAATAATCTATATTGGATCGGGCTTCTTCTATCCTGAATTTGCCACAAAATGGCTTATCTATTTTCTTGGCTTTGGTTTACTAGCTAATGGTATCATAAGGATAATCACCGGTTTGAAAAAGAAGGAGGAAGAATCATACGATATTTCTTCCGTTGGGTTAGGGATATTGATTACGGCTTTGGCTTTAATGGTCTTGGCGTATCCGAAAGTGGGCCTATTTCTGCTTATTGTCATGACGATTATAGCCCTTGCTATAAGTGGAGTACAAATAATACTGGCAGGACTGAGGGGCAGACGTAAAGCACGCTCACAAAGACATGTGGCCGAACAAGAACCTTCTGCAGAAGTTAGAAAAGGAATTTGGAAGAGTGGATCTTGGTTCAGGGATGAAGAGAAAAGATATGTTCTATTTAGAGGAGTGAACTTTGGGTCAAGAAGTAAATTGCCTCCTTATCTTCCAATAGCACCCCTTGACATTCATGATATATCCAAACTTGATTTGAAGAAGGAAATCGAATCTGTAAAATCAGGATTGGATCTTTTGAAAAACCTTGGGTTTA
>VBPR01000075.1 GCA_005877345.1 Nitrososphaerota archaeon | reverse complement strand
TGTTGAAATGATTTAACTAATTTCATTATGTCATGAAGTGATTGTCCATGTGCATGTTCATATAATATTGCAGAAACAACATTCGCTTCTGCATCTTTAATATCAGTATAACCAATTAACCTTACATCCACAGGAGAAGAATCAGGTTGAATATTTCCAAGATATTTATCTGTCAATTTTGATATCTCCTTATTGGTATTTATCATAAATGACTGAAGAGATTTTCCATGTTTTTCATTTACCCTTTTGATAAAAGATGGTATAACACAATCTAGTTCAGAATTCAATAAATGAGCCAGTACCTTGAGCTCATTTAATTCGGAGCAGTACAATTTTGTTAAGAGGTATTCAAATGCTCTACCGTTTCCAGATATCCCCAAATTGGTAAGAGTGGCGGCAGGAAGCAAGTTACGTAGAATATCCAGGGCTTTAGATCTTACTGTACTATTGTACACTTTCTTAGCCGATTCTATATCCTGCCCGTTCGCGAGCTTGGAGAAGGGTTTTTCTGATTTTGAAATGGAATCAAAATACACAAAATCATCAATTGGTTCAATTTCTGCAATAAATTTCTGCATTAAATTGATACTTTTACTATAAACATCGAATGCGTGGTCACAAGATTCTATATATTGATCTGCGTATTTTGATTTGAGTATTCTATCATCTCTATAATATTTATACATGTTACCAACTTTCCGATCAAATGGTATATAGCGAGACGATTTCTCCAAATAGGATAAACCAATTCTTTGATCCTCAATCTTTTTAGCCGCAATGTTGGAGATCCACTCGATCGCAATTTGTGCTTCTCCTAATTCCGCAACAGAATCATCACCATATTCTGATAATATTTTGCTATAGAATTCCTTTCCTCTGTTCGGATTTGTAACAAATTCATCCAAAAAAATCTTTCTCATTGTTTTATCCGATCGAGAATATCTGGACATGAGTGCGCCTCTATCGACTTGTCTAGGAGTTGTAATTGCAAATACGTGCTTATCTGTATTTGAAAAATGTTGAACAAGTACAGATTTTTCTCGATCCGAAAAATCATAAACAGAGTTGAAATTCATAATACTAATAGAAAATGGTCCATATACATATTTATTCAGATTACAATAATTTCAAGCTGCCAGTATACCAAGTATTAAAACATCTACTAAATTATTGATTATTTTTAACAATGCCATCATTATATCTGAATGTAACTTCAACCTCATGAGCGATATAAAGCTCGAATTTGTAGGAAAGCAGGTAAAGGATATGTATGGCGCGTATGTGGGAAAGGTAATCGGGTTAGTTACTGATATCGATGGCTCTATAGAGTCAATCGGTGTGGATTGTGGTTCAATTGGATTAAAACAACTATCATATGAGCAGTTGCTTGTCCAGGGCGACTATGTGATTTTTATACCAAAGTGGCGAATGGACGCTCAGAAATTACTCAGACAAAAAAATCTTACACTCAAGAGAGTTAAGGCACTTGAGAACTTGGTTGCAGATAACGACTTGATGAAGGATGACGCTGAAGTTTTGCATTTAATATATGAAAAGAGACTGGTTGACTTGGAAAGTAACGAACAAGATGTCATAAATACTTTGAATTCAAGACTACAAGAATTGGATTTCCAAAGTACAACTATCAAAACGATTATTTTCGATGCAAAGTTGCAGTATAGGAGTAATGATATTCTCGAAGAAACATATCAACAAATCATTACAAATTCAACTGAATTATTAGATCGTATTAAATTAGAAAAAGACGAAATAAACAGCTTTCTGTCAAGGATCACTCATCCACATTCAGAAGTTGTCTCAAATGAATCAGAAGACAAAAACATCAACCCTCCCCAAGAGGATATATACCATGTAAGTGAAGTGGAAACCAATCCAGATATAGAGAATGACGAAAAGCTAAGGTCAGTATCATCTGGTGATGCTCAAGGTGATGAGGTAGAAGGTAATTGGCTAAATGAAGTGCTTACAAAAGACACAGCTTAATGTATTGCAAATAATTTAACTGCATTACTCGAATTTTTTATTTTTCATAGACACAGTATTACTGGAAATTATTCAGATTCATATAGTATAACAAACATAGATGCCCAGTGAATGTAGTTTTGTTCTAGATTATTGTGCCAATACATTAAAATAAATAAGTTTAGTGTATCTTGATATGAAATACAGAAGTAGAACAGAAATAGTAGCAATGATCCTAGAAGCAGCAAATGGTGGGACAACAAAAACCAGAATCATGTACAAAGCTTTCCTAAGCTATGCTCAATTGAGAGAGTACCTCTCCGTACTTGTTGAAAATAATTTACTAGAATATTTAGAAGGCTCACAAACCTACAAAACCACAGAGAAAGGACTGAATTTCTTAAAGATGCACAACGAAATTGGCGAGCTTCTACAAACTTCAATGAAAGAACAAAGAATATAAAAAATTAGATATTTTTCTTTTTTAATCTACTTTTTTTATTTTTTCCTTATCTCTACATCATAACTGCACAAAGAGCTTATAATCTTATAGATTTTAGTATTCTGAGCCATTTGAAAATATCACTAGTGATATATATGTTAAAATTATACTTTGACATTACCAGTGCCAAATCTTTTCATGAAATGTGGAATCTGTAAAGAAGAAATAATTAGGGAAAAAAGAAGAGAACATCTAAAATATCATAAATTAGATGATACCCTAGTAGAATGGATAATAGAAACTGATGATGATTTAATATCATTTTACAAAAAACATTAGATAGTATGCAAGTTAATATCCTATTTTATTTTGCAGATTGTGTAGTATTGACATATTAAACAAAAGGATTAATTTGAACGCATCCAGATATTATAGCATTGCCAGATAGTGCACAAGTCTCATGTCCTTACTGCGCATCGAAATTTAACAATAACCAAGAGTTATCGAAACATATCGATAGAATACATGGTGATTCTGGGTTATTAGAAGGAGACCGAAGACAGTGGAAATAGATGAAACAAAAATAGATATTCAATAACATCAAATTCTTCATATTTGTTTATGATGAAGTCAATATTATTACAAATAGGGATATAATTACGTCCGTTTACCATAATTTCGTAGCCATATCAAAAAAATCGAACTGAAATTAAGTAACTTCATTATCAAATTATGGTATGAAAACGTACTAAATAATTTTGTCATCTTTTATTTTATTGTACTGTAAGGAACGATATGTAATTTGGTACTACGATAAAAGAAGAATTATATTTCGGATTCGACACAATTTATGTAGATAGAAATGAATTCCCGATTGATCGGGAAGAAAAACAAGTACGTAAAACATGAGTATTTGAGAAACACTACTGAGTTGGAATATAAGGAATGCAGGTCATGCAAAACAAGAACGCAATTTACATGTGTTGTTTGTGAGTTTTGTTGGAGCTGCCATTGGAAAGTGGAACAATTGGCCAAAATACCAAAACACCTACTGGAAGATGTAATTAACGAATGAAATTTAGTGAGTCAAATGAGGAAAAAATAATGCTCAATGAGTTAACTCTAAATTTTATTCATCATATAGTATCTTCAAAAGATTAATTGAATGAATAATGGATCATTATCTACTTTGTGATCGTAAAATGATCCTTGTTACTATTAGCTCTGTTTTCATAAAAATTACCATTCAACCTAGTTCCATTTTCCACTATATCAATATTCAAGAATCCGTGTCTCTGAAATTGAGTAATAACATAGGGCGCTTGACCTGTAAAATTATAGAGATCCTCCCCTCCAGTTCCCGCTGTGATAAATATAGGCCCTTTTGGATCATAGTTGTATTTCTCAGTATCTCTATCAGTTATTATAGGGGTAAATGTTCTAGTTACATTGTAGTTAAGTGGATATGTCCTTTGATAATTATGATTGTGGGCCTGTAAGACAATATCTACTCCATATTTATCAAAAAGGGGATGATATAGATCCTGCAATTCGTCAAGCCCTGGATGAGTTGTATTAGAAGAATAGAATGCCCTAAATGAGTACACTATTATCCAATTAATGCTCTTATTTTCATGCGCTCTTTTAAGATCGTCTTGAACAAATTTATATTGTTCCGAAGTTTCATTATAAGGTATTACTTTATTTTTGGCTGTTGCCATTGAAAGAAAATGAACGTTTCCGTGGTCAAATGAATAGAAGGGACTATCCATTTTGAAATGTTTCATATATTGACTAAATTTATATGGAAACATTTCATTATCTCCAATCGCAATTTTTAATCGTCCATCGGTATCTAATGGAGAAACAACTTGAAACCAACAATCTGCAGTTTTTTGATAAGAAAGATCTCCCAACGCTATGACCACCTCTGGTTCTCTGGCCAACATGCTCGTTATAGTTCTATTGGCGTTTTTACCGCAACCAAAGTCTCCGGCAGCAACAAAATTAAAATCTAATTGATTTGTTTGAGCTGTTGCAAATGTATGAGTTACTAAGATACCAATTGTGCTCAATCCAATCGAGAGAAACACCAATATAAATAACAAGGAATAATTTTTTCTAAATGATATAAAACTCGAAAATGAATCTATTTTACACTCCTCATATTTGATGTATTGGGGTCTATTTTAAGCTAATCATATAAGAAATGCAGAGGATGAATATTTAGAGAACTATAAAATAAACGGAAGTCTAGGTTCAATGGCCAATTAAAGTTGATATATGTGTTTAGTGCTAATATACTATGTCTAAGTTAGTTTCTTCTAACGGGTATAAGGTAAAGAAGAAAGTACTCGAGTATCAATGTGGCTGCAAATATTCCTTTCAGGACTATACAAAACTAGAACATGTATGCTTCACACATGAAAATGAATTAATTGCTCAATGTGGTTAGACCAATATCCAACTCGATTGATAGTATGTTGATCAAAATGCAGTTTATATAGATTCTATCAATTACTAATGATCCTATCAGTTACAACTATCTATATTAAAGCGCCGGGAGTGGGACTCGAACCCACGAGTTCTTGCGAACATCAGCTTACGCATCGGTTTTTCATGATTTTGATCTCGAGGCTGACCCCTTTTAGGGAATCATGCATATCTTACCTAGCTTGGGTACCCCGGCAATAGATTTAATATTGATAATCCTTATAATTCTATAAATATTGAACCGCTAACTAATTATAGACATCAAAAATTATATAATGATAAACATAACAGTATTGCAGTCTATGTTATCAACAACCGAAATAAAGTCTCCCTCTCCAAATCAAATGAAAACACTAACTTTAACAGATCTAGTAATAATGAATAAACTATCAGTCTCTTTTAGGGAACAAATTGAGAAATATGTTGATGTTGATCCATTTACCACTCATGATCCATTTCATGAAAATGATGATTATGAATATTCTCTTATTCTAGATAAAACTAATACAAGTAGAGTGGTCTCTATACTAGCTACAAAAAAAGAATTTACTAGTCAAATTTCTTGGGATTCTTTACTTGGCAATCAATTTGTACGTCTAAGCATATCAAAGACGGAAGCTGGTGCATTAAAATATGAATTAATGCCAAAAGATACCAATAATTTCTATCCTTTCAGACAATCAACGAGAATTTCTGGATATATTATGTTTGCATATCAAATATGCGGTTTACACCAGTAATTTTCAATATATACCCAAATTCTTCATATCTAGTTCAAAGATACTTTAATGTACACAGTTGAAATTTTATGCATTGGCAATGAGTTACTATCTGGCATAACTTTAAACACGAATGCACACTGGATATCAAAAAGAATTACGAAAATTGGTGGTTTTGTAAGAAGAGTGACAGTAATTAGAGATGATTTAGATGAAATTGACTTGACCTTAATGGATTCTCTTAAGAGGAAACCCGACTTGATAGTTGTTTGTGGAGGATTAGGTCAAACCTATGACGATAAGACATTACTCGAAATAGGTAAAGCACTGAAAAAAAGACTGATATTGAACAATGTTGCATTAGATATGGTTAAAAAAAGTTATAGTGCAAGACATCAAAAAATGAAAATAAATAACGCAAGATTAAAGATGGCAATAATTCCAATAGGTTCTACTCCAATTCAGAATCCTGTCGGTAATGCTCCTGCGGTATTTCTTTCTGTTAATAAAACAAGAATAATGTGCTTACCAGGAGTTCCGATTGAAATGAAAGCAATAGTTACAAGAAATATTTTACCTCAAATCAAAGAAGAAATAGGCAACTTTACAATACGCGAGATTAACTATTATGTTCAGGGAATTAGTGAGGCTATGATATCATCCAGATTAACAAAAATAGTTGCATCGGTACCAAAGGATAGATTATATTTAAAAACCCATCCGCAAGGCTACGTCGATAATATCCCCACTTTAAGAATTCAACTAGTTTCAAATGGATACAAGATAGAAGAAGTCAAGCATTTACTTGATAAAGTTTCAAAACAACTTTTAGCAGTGATTCGAAAAAATAAGGGAGAAATTTTAAAAATATTATAACTTTACGAAATTGTCTAATGAACTATACAAATATTATACAATATCATAATTGTATTTTTAAACTTGACAGAATCAAAAGGCAAGTTAGCTGCACCAAGGTAAGAACGTTAGTTATAACAATGTTAACGAATTATTAGAAATTTACTTTAAATAGCAATACTATAATTAGTATTATGAGATAATAAAAGTGAACAACTATTGATATATAGGAATAACACCATTAATCCAGAAAAAATACTTTTTCAAATATTAGATGAATTGCGAATAACAGACAACAAAATAAAATTAAATGCCTCCTTATTAGTAAGAAACCTGAAACTTTCTAACAATGATGAATTTTGGATAAATATTATGAAAGCAATAGTTGTAGTATGCGATGAAAACAAATACACTTTTTCAAAAGCTGAACTTTGCGATTTTCTAACGATTGGAGCTAGAGGCTTGGACAATAAAAAATATGAAACAATAGTGAACTCAGAAAACCAATTAATGAATAAATTAGTTAGCGATGCAATATTTAGTATATACAAAGACATAATGGAGAATTACGATAATCTAGATACTGATATAAAATACAATTATCCAAAAATTATTCTGAATATTATTTCAATAATTAGAAGAGGTTCTGATATTAGTGGTGAAAAGGTAAATCTTTATGGACTAGAAAGGTATTATCTGAAAAATAAACTCGATGCCATCGATAAAAAAATAGACGTGTCTGAATCCATTCTTGACATAGTAAAAAAAACTGATAATACTGATGAAAAAAAATCAGAAGCTTCTTCCTTACAAGCTTTGACACCACCTTCCATGGAAAATACATTAAGCAAGAAAGATCTTGTCAATAGCCTTAGTCTTATTACTGGAAGGAAAAAAAATGAACTGAATGAATTGCTGGCAAAAATACCAGAGCAAGATTCTAGGAAAATAACTGATTTGTGCGCAAACTATAGTAAATTACAAAAATATTCAAGACTAGTTGGAACTGAGGAGTTCAGCCGTCAAATTGAAAAAGAATTGGGAAGAAAATTCAATGATAGACAACTACAACATGCAACAATTTCAATAAGAAAAGTAAAGACCTATGTAGAAAATGTGTTGGATGGTAAATTCGTTCCACATGGTTCGCATGGAATAAATCATGTCAAGCACAATTTAGAATATGGATATCAATTAATGGGACTAATTGAATACAGAAGAAGAAAGTATTCTCATTAATACAATAAAAATTTACAAATTTAGACTATAATTTAGGATCAAAATGCCATTTATTTATTGCAGAGTTTGATCTTTAGGAGATACCTTCTGCTTCCTTGCCATAAATAATAACAAAATTCCGAACAATATCAAAACTATGGCAAGACCCTGAGCTCCACCTCTTGGGATCATGATAATGTAAAAAAATGCAAATAAAAGACAACTAGTGCCTTGGAAAAAATACCTTAGAGCTTCATCAAATTTAAATTTCTTGCCTAGAAAACCTATTGCGAAAAATACTATTATTGGATAAAACGTGAGTAAAATGTATTGATCAATATCGACTCCATTATGAGGCAAGAAGACTAACTATTCAATATAATTAAAACAAATATCTATGTTTCCTTAACGTGAAATCGCGAATCATTTATTTCTACTGCTACTTTTCTTTCTATCAACGACCTTGCATTCTCAAAAGGTAAAATCGCAACATCCTCTTTAATGAAGGGACCATATTTTGCCATATCAACCCCCATAAACTGATCCGTTGATTCCAAAAATCTTATTATAGTCATCTTGGACCTTATGATTTTTGATATCGAATCCAAATTATTCACATTTCCAGCAATTAAAGATTGTATAATCAAATCCTTTCTTTGTGATACTTTTCTTTCTTCTTCAAAAATATACTTTTCTTCATCAGTTAAATTAGAATACTCATCAGTAGATAATGAAGGATATGGAAAAGGTTTACCGTTGTAATTTTCTAAAAGCTTGCGAGCTCTTAATTCGATCAATGATTTTGTAGATAATATTAGTAATCTAAGGAGTTCATTATGAACATCTAATTCTAGGTGTTCATACTTTTGGGTAGAAAGTTCCTTTATTATTTGTGCAATTTTCTTATAAATATCAGGCGACATACCTTGGATCTTTGGAATTTGCATTTCCTTTTTGAGAAGTTCCAAGATAAAATCTAAATCGATTTTTTTTTCTGAACTATTCTTGCTACTGCTATTATCATCTATAATACCTGCCAATAATTTCTACCTTTTTGGTAATTTCTATATTTAAATAACAGTTTATTAAAATTTTAATCAAGTAAATAATCAAGTAAATTCTTTTAGAATGTAAAAAGAAGTTCCCAAACTCTACAAATGAAAGCACATTTACTATCTCAGTTTAAAACTTAATTATGAGAATAATATAATCGGTTCTGATTGCCTTATAAAATTGTTAATGGAAAAGTTGAACCCTTGAGATACACAAGCGATGATGTTCTACTTAAAATCCAGCAAGACGGAATAAAATTTCTTGATTTACAGTTTACTGGATTATTCGGAAGATTTCATCATACTACGGTGGCAGCTAATATGTTAAGAAAGGATGATTTTATGGACGGGTTACCAAAACTTGACGGTTCCTCAATAAAAGGCTTCACAGAGATTCATGAATCCGATTTAATCATAAAACCTGATCCTTCTACATATGCATTTATCCCTTGGATAGAAAAGTATCCGACAGCTAGACTCATATGTGATATTTTATCGGGCGGTGAAAAGAGAGCATCCTACCTAGCCGATCCACGTGGAATTTCTAAGAATGCCGAAAAATACGTTAAAGAAAATGGTTATGATATCTCGTACTGGGGACCGGAGGTCGAATTCTTTGTTTTTGATAAACTCCAAGTAAATACATTGACGTCATTTCATAGCCAAAGCTATGAAATAACTTCTCGCGAAGCACCATGGTCAACAGAAAATGTTG
>VBPR01000074.1 GCA_005877345.1 Nitrososphaerota archaeon | reverse complement strand
GTATGGAAAAAGAGAAGTCATATCATTTACTGCTTAATAATCTCATTTTATTGATGGTAAAGATAGTTCTGATTATGATTAAATCTGATTTCTTCCTTTTTTATTTATTCTTTTAATAAATCTAATCGATCCTAAATATGCTTATTATTGGTAACTGGAGTTAAAGTTAAATCCCAAAGGTTTCTGACTTTGCGTACATCCTCAATTGATTTATTATCTTTAATCAAATATATCTTGTATCCTATTGGATCCTCGCTATCCGCCTTGTCCGTACGACGATTAGTTGTGCCTTGTTCCGATATTTTTTTTTCTATATATGCAAAGTCTTTTTCACAATCTATATTAAGACCACTAGAGAGACCATAAAAAAAATTATTCCTAATGTATTCTAATACATCATGCCAAGTGTAGGCTTTTATTCTACCTATTAACGAGTTATCCGACGTTTTGTTTGTGTAATAGCTATAGATGTCAAAAAATTCAGCTGTTATGTCACAAGAGTTACAGTAAAAATTCTTGCCCTTCTTAGCACAATTATCACATTGTTTGTTTATCATTTGAGTATTACTGCCTTGCGAGTTATAAATATTGATTATCGTTTTCTTATTTCCATAATTGAATTAAAGTCACCTGGCTCAGAATGGAGTGCTCAGATCAAGTCATTAATTATGTTGAAATATGATACTAAAGAAAATTTGAAAGCTAAAGATACATTTTTTTACAAGAAACTTGAAAAAATATTGTTTGCTAATTAGGAAACCTCAGTTCTGTACTTTATGCAATAAGGATCTTAAATTTAAATACAAACCAGATAAATCTTGGAATATTGCAGGTTATCTTTGTAGCGACTGTCATATGAAAATGACAAGGGAGTTTGTGATCAAACAGAAAGAAGAAGAAGAAAAAATTAACAAAAAGCAAAATCAGTGCTTTATTTGTAATGATTTTATTGATCCAGAGAAAAAAAAGAAACCTAGATGGCAGTGGGCTATGGAAAATGATATCTACTTATGTGAAAAATGCTATAATCAAAAAGAATTGGCTTATCAAACTAAAATAAATTTTTGTGTAAACTGCGGAAAAAAAATTGGCTTCATAAGGTATAACCCAAAACCAAAATGGAAAATTGATGGACAGTTATGTAGAAAATGTTGGGATGCGATAAATGTCGCGCAAAGTTGAAAATTGACAATTTTATTTTTAAATAACTGGATTGTTATCCTCTTTACCATGGTTTTTATGCTCCTAAAGCGAAGAATACCTATTGAAGCGAAAGGTCAAGAATTCGAGTTCCAAGAAACTTAAGAAAAAATCGTTAATGTGGGCAGTGATATTTGGCGTAGTATTAGTTGGAGGTTCGGTAACGGCTTTTTCTACAATGGGAAAGAACAATGGGCCCAAAAATCAGGGAAACCCTGAGCAGCTTATTAGCACGCTTCTTCACCCAATAGTTCAAAATGCATCAGCACTGGGAACAGCTAAAGCCAAAGTAACTTTAATAGAATTTGGTGATTATCAGTGTCAATATTGTGCAAGATTTCATAGAGAAACCAAAGATCTAATTGTTAATAATTTTGTCAACACGGGTAAGATTAATTTCATGTTTAAAGATTTTGTTATAAACGATAGACCATCAGATAAGTTATCAACCCTTGCTGCCATTGGATCTTATTGTGCTGCAGAGCAAGGAAAATACTGGCCATATTATGACGAAGTATATAGAAATTCAAAAGGAGAAAATACTAACTGGGTTTCAAAAAATAGTTTGACGCAATTTGCAGTTTACGCAGGGATTTCTAATGTAAAAAAATTTTCAGCATGTCTTGATTCCAAAAAATATGAAAATTTAGTGCTTACAAATGATAATTTGGCACGAAGTATAGGTTTGACAAGCACACCAACTTTCATTCTAATAGCTGATGGGCAACCTCCCCTAAAAATAGAAGGTGCCCAGCCTTACTCTGTATTTGAAGGCGCAATAGGACAAGTTCTAAAGCAGATTCCTAGTTGAGTACCATTGAACGGTACATTTCAAAATTTCCTCACTCATATTTAGCTTAGCTATTACACGGTTCAAAACTGTTCAAACTACATGAAATTTTATCTGTCTAGTTTGAGCAATTCCATTATGATGGAACAGAAGATTACTTATTTAAGGGATCAAAAATAGTGAAACATTCTGAATGGAAACCATTTATATTTCCATGATGTTCAAAACTATTAAAATCTGTCTGGTATGGAGATGCAATCACAAATGAATTTTATAACAAAATGGAGTTTCCATCAAAGGAGTAATCAATAGAAAGGCTTTCTGACATGGATACTCACATAAATTCAAAAAAACACATCAAAATTAAGATGAAGGATGTTTTAAGTATAGTTTCATTTTTACTAGTTTTTCTTTTAATCTGGCAAATAGTATTTTCTCTACAAATTTGGCCAGTCGTTTCTCTCCCTTCACCAGCAATGGTCGGCCAGTCTTTTGTTGACTTGGTGCAGGAAAATATTTTGATAGAGAGTATCATCATTTCACTATCGCGATTATTCATTGGATTGGTAATCTCAGTTGTGATTGGTGGATGTGTTGGACTTGTTATGGTCAGATTTAAACAATTTGGAAAAACCATGAGTTCATTTGCCTTAGGGTTCCAATCTTTTCCAAGTATAGCATGGGTACCTTTTGCTATCCTTCTGATTGGATTTAATGATCTAGGAATACTTTTCGTCATCGTCATGAATTCTGTATTCTCAGTGATGAATTCTACCTACGGTGCAATTAGGAACATACCGCCCATATATCTGCACGCAGCACGGAATATGGGAGCTAGCGGTTTTTTACTATTTAGAAACGTCATGATACCTGCCTCCGCACCTTCTTTAATAATGGGTCTAAGACAGGCTTGGTCTTTTGCTTGGCATGCTCTGATAGGTGCTGAGATGTTGATAACTACTGGCGTAGGATTAGGATATATTTTGTCCGTAGGGAGAGAGTTCTCTAACATGAGTGAGATAATAGCAACTATGATTGTAATATTCGGGATTGGCTTATTATTTGATAGATTTGTTTTTTCGAAACTGGATGAAAAAGTACGTGAAAGATGGGGATTAACGCAGTCATGACCATGACATGGCGTTTTTGATTAGACATTAGCTCTATCATTTAGTTGTGTAAGTACTAGATAATTATTTTTTCTACTGTTAATTGATCATCACAAAAAGTGGAATAATATTATTTTATATACGCTTTAGAATCATTTTGATACAATTGATACAATTGTTTCCCTCTAGGGAATATTTCTCTTTTTAAGATATAATTCTCGATAGATATTTTTCCTGGACCCAGAATGACCAGAGATATACAAATTGATATAAGAAGTAGTTCAAACTCATATCCTCCTATAAATCCTTTAGACAATTTGACCATCAGAATTGCACTTAACATTTCAATTATTAATAGTGCTGAAGCAATTCTTGTTAGGATACCAAGCACGATAGCCAAACCTCCTACCACTTCCAGGAGCGCTATTGGCACGAACAATTCAGGAGGTAAATTAATAGATTCGAAGAAACCATATCCGCCAGACACATCGAAAAATTTTGGTAGTCCATGCGCAATAAACGTGAGACCCGCTATAATTCTAATAGGCAGCAGTCCGTAACCGAAAACTGAGTTCATATTTCCAATTACTTATGGATGATCAAATTTATAAATTATTAAATGCAATGAAAAATTTATATTCAAAATTCGAACCATATTCGTGAGTTAGGAACAAATTTTCGCATCAATTAAGGGTTAATGGTAAAAATATCAATAATGTAATTGTAGTAATATGGGAATGTCTTAATAAATACTATCAATTATCATATTTGGATTTTTACGAATAATCTTATGTTTTAAGCAAAATGATGTAATTCATTAGTATTTTAATGATTTAATTATTAAATTATATTTTCTTTTACGCACAAATTCTCAGGAAATACTTAAATAAAGTAGTATCGTTTCTTATAAAAATGGCTAAAACTCTTATTTTGTCATTAGCAATCGCACTGGCTTTAGCAATGTTACTAGTACCTGCTATCGGTACCGTTGTGTTTGCTCAAAACATGAGCGGAACGGCTGGTAACATGACTGGTAACATGAGCGCTGGTAACATGACTAGCAACATGAGCGGAACGGCTGGTAACATGACTGGCGCCCCCCCTGGCTAAAATAGATATCATTAATATCTATTATTACCAAGTGAAGTAACGTATGGAGAAACTATAACGTACCGAAATTACCCAATATCCTTTTTTTCTTTTCACAAAATTTGAAAGCAGATGTTTAATTTTCATAATTACATATTGGCCATTCATATCCGGTATATTAAATTATATGATGAGTAAAAAAGTAACAATAATTATCCAAAATGACTATGATGATGACTTGTTTTACTTGTCATGTATTTGATATCGATAAGGGGATTTACAACTTTCTCTAATCTTAATATAACATGTACTAACTGCAATTAACAAAATAAGTGTGGAAATTTCTCTTATTATTAGCTGATTGCCTGACAGAAAATTGGAAACTACAACAGCCAATCCACCAAATGTTGAAGCAAGTATGAATCCGAAAGTGGAACAACTTGCACATGCACTGGAAATAACACTGATAGTGGTACCCGCCACCGCTGATTTACTTATTCTTAACTTCAAGTCCCTTATAATATGTAAATTAAAGTTTACCAAAACTGCTACTAGAATTGAATTAATACAAGATAAAAAAAATACTCCAAGCATATCATTGGGAACATAGAATACTAAAAAAGGTGAGAAAAAGAGAATATTATCAAAAGTGTTTGTTACTATCCAAAAAACAAATCCTGCTATTGACGCAATAATGAGATAAAATGGATTTGAAAAAGCTGTTCTAGTAACAAAGCTGATTGAACTCAAAGCATTCATTTTTGTTTAGGATTATTTTTCGTGTCCGGCACATAAAAAGTATTAGAATGATTATTAGTTCAAAAAAAATCCAATTGCAATCGAATAACACTTGGTTCGCTCTTATTTTTGCTTACAAGATTGTTTAAATAACCCATATAAAGCTATTAGGGGGACCTAACAATGAAAAAAATCTATCTAAGATGGCCCATTCTAATTGTTGCTATTTTGGTTCCGGTCTCAATTTTTGAATTAAAGAATGGCTCTGGACAAGAAAATGAAACGATTTTCAGTGAAAACGAATCAAACAAATATATCGACTATTTACAAAATGCCAGAAATTTGTTGAAGCAAACATCAGCTGAATATAAGAATAGCAACTATACAGGTGCAGAAGAATTAGCAATTGCTGCTTATCTAGACAATTTTGAATATGTGGAAAGTGAACTTGAAAAAAAAGGATCTCATAGTCTAATGCAGGATATTGAACATATGATGCGAGAAGAATTACGAGATTTAATAAAAAATAAGGCCAATCAAGCAGAATTAGATACGCATATCAATGCTACCGATGCAAAACTATTAGAAGCAATATATCTGTTAAAGGGTAGTAAATAGTAGTAAAAAGAATAAGGATCCAAATTTAAATAAAGGGTAAGTCCTACTCAACTTTTTCTTTGAGATTTGATCTGAGAGATAAAATTTTATAGGTTGACTTGGAGAATTCTTGCCAGATTGATACTTTAAATAGAAATTATTGGATATTTCAATGATACAATGTGGCTTACGAATTAAAACAATCAACAAACTAGAACTGTAAGATTAAAAAGCATAGATATTCTTTTAAAGAGCTAAGGAGATATCACCCTATGCGTATTGATACCACTTGGAGGTGGACGAAGTGATTGATTATATTGTGATAATCACTATCAGACTATTATCATTATCCTCAAAATGGATCGAACAGAACATCATAAATAATGTTCTAGAATTTGTTAAAAGTTTTGAACATTTACTTTTGGTACTTACCGTTGTAGCATTCTTCCTAATAATAATATACATGACAATGAAGCAGCTTAAGAAATTACCAAAATTTTATGTTATAGAAATTGAGGACATATACGGTAAAAAGGCGGTCGTGGATGGATTAAGAATTAATTTCACAACATTTGCTGCGGCAAAGAGTTATGCTCATTTTTATTCCGACCTATATGGGGAACAGTACAAGTTCAGAATAGTTGGTCGTAATCGGATTTTGAATTATCCTCATGGTCCTGTTCGCTGATTTTTTGGCATAAGGCTCATTCAGACTTCCATGATAGATATTCATTATATCACATCAATTTTGCGTGAGGTACAACATATACTTAAATGAGTAACATAAAGACTAAATTGTAGATTGTAAGAAGCAGCAATCAATTATTGGCATAATTACAATTTGTGATTTCATTGTTTTATCATTGTTTTAATTCATTTAGCCAGCTTTTTATGCAATCAATACAGATATGGTATTCACGTGGATCCGTGCCAGAAGGAGAGTAGAAGGATTTATACTTTTCACGCTCTTTTCTACAAAAATCGCAGTCCATAACAAATAATTGACACTATTGCATTTATGTCTGATCCAGAAAACTCAATGTCACATTTTTTGGTACTCACATCATTTTGATTTTATGGCGATATTCTTGTGTTTCTAAAATGGCAAATTCCTTTTGACTTATCACGGGTAGGCAACTGAAATTTGACCTTATACTTCATGTTATGAATCTATACTACTTACATTTTTGTCTGTGAATTCTATCTATTCACGAAAGTCTGTTAATCTCAGCATAAATGAAAACCACTCTTCAAGTTGCTTGATTTTACAGTTACAAAAGTTTGTAAGCATATTAGCACAATCTTCATATTGGTATTGCTGTTAGCTATTATTATCGGATGAAATTTTTTTTCTTAAGCGAGTATCAAAGGAGTTTTGTATTTGTCATTAAGTATAAGAAAAATATTAGTTACAATTGATGGTTCCGAAAATTCTAAGAAGGCTACTGACTATGCAATTAGTTTGTCTAAAAAATACAACGCCCGATTAATGGTATTATACGTGTTGTATTCAGAACTGGGATTTGCTTATTCAAATCTATTAGGGGTCACCACTCCAAAGGCTATCAAAGACGTATTAGAAACACAAAAGAAGGACGTGAAAAATTGGTTTGATGAGATAAGAAGTAAACTTAAAAACACCAACATTAGTGTAACGGATAAAATCATTATTTCAGTGTCATCAATTGTCGGTGAAATCATAGGGTTTGCAGATAAAGAAAAAGTAGACTTGATAATTTTGGGAACAAGGGGAAGAACTGGTTTTAAAAAATTGTTACTAGGAAGTGTTGCAGAGGGTGTGGTTACCCATTCATCTTGTCCTGTAATGGTAGTTAGATAATCCATATTATAGCGTGCTTTAAAACAACAGGACCATAATTGCTAGCTAAAAGGTGGAAATACAGAAATTCTTTGACATTTTTAAAAAATCTAAAAGACGGAAGGTTTTGGGATATAAAGAGCATTTAATTGCCCTTGACCATAAAAGCAAAAGAAGTGAAAAATTTCTAGTGTTATTGATATAGAATAATTATAGAAAATATTGATACCTAAAGCTCATAAATCCAGATGTCCATAATATGGTGATGCTAAAAAATAGTAAACAACTAATCAGTTTGATAAATATCTGCCGTGAAGAAAAAGACATCGGAAAAAGATGTCAGATTTTAAATTATATTAATTACCTGGTGCCAGTAGAGCTTAGGGTATCCATCCCATCAATTATTAGTCATGACTGTATAGATCAGATTCTGAGTTCCATGGAGGAAAAAATATCGCCTCCCATCTATGAGCTTACTTATTGAATCAAAATTAGTGCAATCTATTCAATTGCAAGATTATATCTCGGTCAGGATAGTTAAGCTATTACTCTCGATGTAGTTCTAGCATGTGTTCTTTCAATTCCTCTTGCGTATTGAAGGTCATTCCGCATGCTGCACACTTTTCTTGATTATCCGGAGACATACTACATAATACCCACTATACAATATAACTATTTCAGTCTCAATCCTGCACAATAAGAAAATTGACTCTAAATAAGAGGGATTTTTTAAGATTATTA
>VBPR01000073.1 GCA_005877345.1 Nitrososphaerota archaeon | reverse complement strand
CACGGACTACACATTGATTTATTTAGAACATTTCAAAATAGATCAATTCAAATTTACGCATTTAGCCACAAATATTCTGAATATAGACTAAATGCCATATCAGAAGCCCTTCTAAATGATAGCAAAATTGAATTTGAAGGAAATATTAGCGACCTGCCAATCCAAAAATTGGCACAATACTGCTTAAAAGATACAGACCTGACATTTAGACTGACAAGGTTTAACGATAATCTCCTACTGAAACTATTGTTTGTAATTGCCAGAATATCTAGGCTTTCTGTAGAAGACCTTTCTAGAGTAGGTGTGAACCAATGGATAAGGGGAATGCTTTTTTATGAACACAGAAAGATAAATGCGCTGATTCCTCATAGTGAAGAATTACGGTACAAGGGGGAGGCGTCTACTTCAGCAATTATAAAAGAAAAAAAGTACAGGGGTGGTCTTGTCGTTGAACCCACTCCAGGAATCCACTTTAATGTATCGGTAGTTGATTTTGCCAGTCTGTATCCCAGTATAATAAAAGTTCATAATCTATCATACGAAACAGTAAATTGCCCACATGATTCTTGCAGTCAAGATCCTGATCAAAAAATTGCTGATACGCCATACTGGACATGCAAAGAGAAAAAAGGAATAACTTCACTTCTAATAGGCTCACTTCGAGATCTTCGAGTTAATTACTATAAGCAGCTATCAAAAGACAAAACAATTTTACCTGAAGAACGACAGCTCTACACGGTAGTAAGTCAGGCAATTAAAGTTATTCTCAATGCAAGCTACGGTGTAATGGGAGCTGAAATATTTCCACTATATTGTCTACCAGTTGCTGATGCAACGGCAGCAATTGGAAGAAATATTATCACTAAAACGATTGAGAAATGTAAGGAATCAGGCATAGAAGTTGTTTATGGCGACACAGATTCATTATTTTTGAGAGATCCATCAGAAGGTAACGTAGAAGAAATTTCGAAGTGGGCGAAAACAAATCAAGGTGTAGATCTAGAATTGGATAAAGAATATAGATATGTTGTATTTAACAATCTCAAGAAAAATTACCTAGGTGTCTTGAAAGATGGAACTGTTGATGTGAAGGGACTAACAGGCAAAAAATCTCACACCCCAACTTTCATAAGGAAAACGTTTTACAATCTGTTAGATATACTGGGTAAAGTTAACACCGAAAAGGACTTTGATACTGCTAGAGAGAAAATCAAAGATATTATTCGTGAAAGCGCAAAAAAATTAGAGTCAGACAAATATCCTCTCGAGGAACTATCTTTTAACGTTATGATAAATAAGTCTCCAGAAAAATATGGCAAAAAGACTTCCGAAAACAAAAGGATAACTTCAATAGACGGTCATGATTCTACTTCCAATTCAATAAAGGGAATCCCACAGCATATAAAGGCAGCAAAGCTATTTTCAGACAATGGTAGACAGATTAAGGCAGGAGACATAATCTCATATGTAAAGACAAAGACAGCTGAAGGAGTCAAACCCGTTGAACTAGCAACTCATAAAGAAATAGATACTGAAAAATACCTAGAGGCGATGGAGTCTACTTTTGATCAACTTTTGACTGCACTGGATGTAAATTTCAAGTCTATCATTGGTAAGCCAAGACAGAGCAACTTGGATGAATTATTTTGGTCAAATTAGCAATATCGTCAAATTACTTAAATAACCTACTAATACTCAAACAACTAAATTGACAAGGATTTTAGATCTTGTGGATTCCTTCTTTATTACTCCAGAAAGAACCGATGCCGGTTGTTCCTTCGGGGATATCGATATGAAGACTTCATTCAATGACGCAAATATCGTGTTTTTTGGCATTCCGTTAGAGCTGACTACTTCATTTGGAAAAGGAACAGGCAGAGGTCCTGAAGCAATTAGGAGCACTTCTGCTCATCAAATTGAAACCTTTGTTTACGATGAAAAAAAGGATATCAAGGAAATTGCAAAAATTTTTGATTTGGGAGATCTTAAATTACCTGCTTATCATGATTCAGGTAAAATAGATTCTATCTTTTCCTTCCTGGATGAAAGGATCCCGCCTCTAGTAAAAGCTTTGTCTACAAGTAAGAAGAAACCATTTATCCTGGGAGGAGAACATACTATAACATATTATTGCTTTAAGGGTCTATCCAATAGTCAGCCTCTCCTGATACATTTTGATGCACATCGAGATTTAAAGCACGAATATAATGGTTTGAAACTGTGTCATACTACTCCTTTCTATAGATTGATAGAAGAAGGACACATTCAAGGTAAAAATATTATACAAATTGGTATCAGACAAACAGATCAAGACGAAAATAATACTGCAGAAAAAAATGGTATAGTAACTTTTGACCCATGGGAAATTAAAAGTAATTTTGATAAGGTGTCAACATATATTTCTAAAGTTACTGCTAACAGGAACATATACATATCGTTCGACATTGATGTTTATGATTCGCCGTATGTTCCTTGTACAGGAACCCCAGAACCATTTGGATTGGATCCGTTTGAAATTATAAAGATAATTAAAAGTATTAACGATACGGCATATCTGCTAGGAATGGACCTTGTAGAAGTTTCACTCAAGAACGATGATTATAGGGAAGGAACACTTGCGACACATACTCTTTTAAGGATAATTCCAAGGAAGTATGTCTAGCTAGATGGATGATTGCTGTATTTGCTAATATATTGTTTGTTTAATTTATTTAACCCCATCTAGCCCTCTCGTTTTCTCTATCTTCTTTTGTTGCTTTTTTCCATTCTTTATAATGTTGTCTGCATAAATATACTCTCTTGTTTGAAGTATTAACCTGCAAATCTGAAGCCATACTTGCCTTACTTCCACTGATCGATCTCTCTGCTGAATTTGTACATCCACTTACACTGCAATTTACTCCTTTGTCTACTCTTCCCATTTGAATGGGATCTGATTATTAAATATAAAAACATTAAAAGAATGAAAGTTTATGGGAAATAGGATATATCTAATTCAATAATTTCATACCATTATTAGCGGACGTTTTGACAAATAGCTAGGCAGGTTTAATGGCATGTACGGTTTATCAAATATTTCCAATTTGATCTTTTCGATCAGATTTACCAACGACGTGTTGTATTGGGATTTAGCCAATCTTTCCCTAACTACAAGTTCTTTACCGTCGACTTCTTTGTCCCCAATGACTATAATGAAATGAATCCACTCAGATTCTGCTTCTCTAATTTTTTTTGCAACAGAAAGTTCTCTGTCATCAATGTCTGCCCTTATACAATTATTGTTTAGTTGGTCTAAAATTTTTTCACTGAACGCTAAATGTTTTGAAGAGACCGGAATTATTCTGACTTGTGTGTGTGATAGCCAGAGGGGTAATGCTGGAAGCTTGCCCACATCTACATCCTTAACGGTTTTCTCTAGTAGGGCAAATATTACACGCTCTACAGCGCCACTGGGAGAGTTATGCAAGATGATTGGATATTTTTTCTGCCCATCGCTATCAACAAATTCAATCTTGTATCTTTGCCCATTTTCAACATCTATTTGATCTGTGGACAGTGCAGCAGCCTTTCCCAAACTGTCTACGAAATTAAATTCCCATTTTACGATAAAATAAAAGAATCTTTCTTTCCACATCTCTACAAGGATGGGTTTCTTTATTCTGGCAGCAAATGCTTTAATAAATTCTTTATTTTGTTCATAAAAGTCTGAAGTAAAACGAATAACCATATCCACATCGTCAATAGAGGAAAGACCAAGCCCCTCTATAACTTTCAATGATAAGTCAAATCTCTTGACAAATTCTTCTTTTGCCTGATCAATATCCCTGCAAAAAGCATGACAGTCTGGCATGCTAAATGCTCTAAGTCTTCTGAGACCTGCTAACTCGCCGCTCTTTTCTCTTCTAAATGAATATCTCGTTAATTCATAAAGCTTCAATGGAAGCTGCTTATAAGAAATTTGAAAGTCTTTGGCCATCAAGAATTGGCCAAAACATGCGGCAAACCTTAAGAAAAGATGCTTGTTGTCTGACTGTATGTTGTATTGCCTGGCTGGGAATCTGTTGAAATAACTATGTATTGACGGATGATTGGAATCATACATTACTGGCGTTTCAACTTCAATTCCACCATATTCGTGTATCATTCTTGTTACGTATGTCTCTATTAATGATTTCATTAAACGTCCCTTGGGGTAGTACCTCATATTTCCACCATCTGAAGAAGGCTCATAGTCAGCTATTGCCAATCTCTTCATTAGTTTTACATGGGGTGGAACTTCGACTACTGTTCTCTTTTTTGATAATTCATATTCTGCTAATTTTTTGAATGCACTATCTTTTTGAAAAGTATATTCATTTATTGGAATCAGACTATCTCCAGGCACAAACACATACCAAGTTGAGTTGAGCACATCTTCTGATTTTAGTGAGGTTGACTCGGCGGTCGATTTCATATTGCTTTTGCCGTTTCCTTTTTTTTGAAATGTTCTTGCATTTTCTGCCAGTGGATGTCCTTTAACTTTTATATTAAATGACTTTGTCCAACCAAACGGAGCCCTATTCACAGTCCCAAAAAAATGCCTAACATGCTTTTCAATGGAAATTAGTAATGCTTGGGCTGTGCTGTGCGGCGCTAGATCTGAACTTAAATGTGCATAGGGATAGATTAGTAAATTATCACATTTTATCGTCTCCCCGTATGTCTTTAATTCCCTGCAAACATCATCAATTATGGACTCATCATCATCTTTTTCGATGGCAATTAATGCTACTATTACTTCATCTATTTTTTTAGTAGATTTGGATTGAATATCTTCTGCGGCCTGTACTTCTTTAGAAATTGGTTGGTATTCAATAAAATCTGAATGTAGCAACAATACACGCATTTAATGACGAGAACTAAATCTTAAAGGTCAAATTAAATGGTTTGGAAACAATATCTCAATAATGGAATTAGTAGTTCGACCTAAGCTCAATAAAGCGTGTTTCGGGACTTAATTTCAAATTCGTATATGGGTATTTGTTGATATCAGTGCCCCCGGTAAAATTTTGTTCAAATCTTGCCAAATTATGGGTAGCATTGTATGCCAAATTTAATCTGGAGGAATTATCTTTATCTAAAATTTTCACAAATCCACTATCTATAATCATCATGTATTTGTCCGTCTTGAATGGAGTTTTACTGTAAAAGTTTTTCGAGTCAAATGTTTTATTGAAAACAAATTCTGGAATCCAGAAATATTGAGGATTTCCAACCACTGTTACCTTATCGGCAGGATTGATACTTGTTGAATTGCTATTACTGTTAGGTAAATTAGCAAGAACAAAAGCAAGCGCCTGATAATAAGTTGAATTCATGTTTAGAGTAATTAGCATTGTTATGCTGCTGATGCCAAATATCCCTATAACTGCTATTCTAATGTATGGTAGCATATTTTTCGTTTTAATATTGGAGATATTATTTCCGATCTTTTCAATCATATTTCCCCCGGCTATGCATAACGGAGGTAGTAACAGAATAATATGAAACGAAGAAACATAACCTATTGCCTGGAGAAAGATGAAAACAGGAATTGCCCATAGCAACACGAAATAGTCTCTTCTTATGACAGCATATACCAGACCACCCATTCCCAAAACAAACAGTACGGGGTCTATCTGGAAAAAGGTGTTTATTGTATTGATTAAGGGTCTATCTCGGCTGACTTGGTAACGTACACCATTAATCCAATCGTCCAAATCTCCACTTAGCGTAGCATGCAGCGGCCACAATAATGGAACCAAAAGAACAGGAATTAACCAAAGTAGTACGTATGTCTTCTTTCTAGTAACTAAATATATCATTGTTATGCCCAGTGGGATTATTGTGAAAGCAGGTATCTTGGTAAATATAGCAAGACCTAGAAAAATTCCAGAGACAATCAACGTAAGCTTGGTATATTGTTTCTGTTCCTTCTTTGGTTGTTGGTCCTGTAGTTGCTGTTGTGATTGCTCCCGCTGACGCCTACCAAGACTAAGAATGAGAAGTATTGACGTTAAAATGAAGGGAAGCTGAATTGACTCTAGAAATATTCTTCTAGTCATCCAAGTAAACGGCATTACTGCAAACAATATCGCGGCAATAATTGCAACATTCCTACCATATCTATATTCTGTGATTCTATACAAAAGAAAAGTATCAATCACAGCTAAAATTCCCATTATTAGGCGTGGAACCAAATATAGTTGCTCAACAGGATTCTTATCACCCACGCTAACTATACTGGGATAACCAATAATGCTAAAGATACCTGCTAAGAAAATTTGTCCAAAATAAGGGGCTCGATATCTAGCTTGTGGTTGAAGTCCCTCACCACTTTCGGTGGAAATTGCTTTCCTCAGATAATGACCCTCATCTGTGTGTATCGATGGAAACCCCGTAGGGTTCCATAAGTGAGTGTAAGCAGAAAGGACAAGTGGGATAAGAATAAAAACTATTGACCGTAGTCGTGCTTTTTCTTTTAACTGTAATTGCAGCCTCAATTAGCTTCCTTATCCATTCACTATGACATTTATACATGAATTAAACCTTATGCATGTGTTCACTACGAATTAGTATACTAAACAATGACCTTCGTGACTGATTCACGTTACCATGAAGGAGAGGCTTTATTGATTTGTTCAAAATTGAGATGCTATTTGGCATTTTTACCTGAATAAACGGAATGAACAGCATTTTTTAGGATATCAAAATATTTCGTGGGAATTAAATTGCCATTATCATCACTTGTCACTAAATTAAAGTTCTCAACTCTGTGTGGCCTGAAATTCCAATACCAAAAGGCCCATCCGTATGGATCTATTTCATTAAATTTTTTTAATATCACTGTTGTGTCTTCTGGCGTGATGTCACTTGTCTTTGGATTTATTTCATAGACAAAGTCACCTTCTTCGTTTATTACTTTATCTCTGGCTACATTGTTCCATTCTCCAATATATACGGGAACCCCAGACAGGTTACCAGCTGATATAAACATTTTCAGTCTTTCCTCCTGGTAGCTACCCGGTGACGGCAGTCCGTATATACTAAATTTGAAAATAGTGTCTGTCTTATTTGCCGGCGCCATCTTTGCAAGATTTGTCGCGTTAACTCCAATGTTACTCTTAAGATCAACAGGTATTGACATGCTGTATATTAAGTTCTTCTTGGTTACCTCTCTCATTTCGTCCGTCATAAACGTATTGTATTTTCCAACTTTTTCCCACTGGTCCGCACTATGTACCTGCGGTTCACTCAATATTTCATATCCTACGGTGCTGGGATGACTATCAACAGTACTAACTACTTTTTTTAAGAATTGAGCTTGTAGATTCCAACCGTCAGTGCCATTTGTATCTGTAATCACTCTGTTCCACCAGTCAGTCCACCATGCTGCTGCTGATGGGTATTTTGG
>VBPR01000072.1 GCA_005877345.1 Nitrososphaerota archaeon | reverse complement strand
TTCTAGATTTGTCAATGCAGCTGTGCATCCTACCGGATGACCAGTGAAAGTATGACCATGAAAAAGTTGCCTTTTAGCCCAATAATCTCCAAGAAATTCATTGAAAATGTCGGTAGTTGTTAGCGTTACTGCTAAGGGAAAGTATCCACCAGTGAGGGCTTTTGCAAAACAAACAATGTCTGGTTCAGAGTGTTGTGCCTTGTACTCAATCATGTTGCCAAGTCTACCAAAACCAGTAGCAATCTCATCCAATATCAAAAGAATGCCATATTCTTTGCACAGGTCACTGATTGACCTTTGAAAATTCTTCGGATATATATTAACTCCACCTGCGATCTGAGCTCCGCTTTCCATAACAAAACCAGATATTTTTGACGAGAGATTCTTCAGAATGTTCTCAATTTTATCAATATATTGCTCAAAGTTTTGACTCCCAAATTTTTCATGTCTTATCGTGGGAGACTCTACCTTTATTGTTTTGAGAAGAAGTGACTTATATGGCGAAAAGTAACCATCAACGTAACCTATCGACATGCAACCTATAGTATCCCCATGATAACCATTTTTCAAGCAAATGAAATTCTTTTTCTGCGTTTTCCCTTTATTATTCCAGTATTGTATCGCGATTTTTAGTGCAGCTTCAATTGCCGTTGAACCATTGTCTGTGTAAAAAACCTTGCTCATTCCTTTGGCGATAGTTGTAAGAGCCTTTGCTAATTTTACAGACGGTTCGTTAACAAGACCAAATAATGAAGAATGAGGGAGAGTATCAAGCTGTTTTTTCATAGCTTCAATTATTTCTTTTCTATCATGTCCCCAAACATTACACCACATGTTACTAATACCATCCAAGTACCGTCTTTCCTTAGAATCTACAAAACTAAAACCGCTACCGGATTTTATTACGATATTTTCTGAATTATTCCAGATTTTCATCTGAGTATATGGATGCCAGATGTATTTTCTGTCAAGATTATTACTATTCAACAGAAATAGCTATAATATTGCAGTATTTGTAGATTAGCCTGAGGACATGGTGTATAATGAACCGAAGTTTTTAATTGAATTGTAATTTGTCAGTCGTTAAAAATTTAATTTTTAGACTGTAATTCACATTGCATTGGTTCAGAGATTTTTGTGTCAAAATAAGTTTATTAATAATCTGAATATATCCATGAGATAATGAAAACAAAAATATCTGTAATCCTGTTATTTATTTCTCTTGCCTTACTAATCATTTATGGAGCAGACGTTATATCTTCCCAAGCGTCTTCTAATGATGGAAAAAGTGGTTTTCTTCAATTGAGCCCAGCTATTAGAGGGGGAGTATTTGGTGGCGGCGCTGTGGTTTTATCCGTCATCGCTTTTGCAATTTCGCTAAGAGAAAAATCTACCTTGATAGTCGTACTCCTACTTGTTAACGGTGGATTAATTATAGCGGGAATGATTGGCTTGGCTATTGAAGACGAAGCAACAAGCAGCTCGACACTATATGGAACCACTGGATTAGGGATATTGCTGATTGCACTGGGCGTTATAAAAATATTCATTACAAGGAAAAAATAGTACTTTATGAATCATATTTTATATTCCAAAATTCGAATTTAGAAACATTATTTCTAAAGTTAAGTAATAACATAACATTTAATTAAAGTAATAATTTTTGTAATGCATGCGCCGCTGTAGCTCAGCATGGTAGAGCAAATTCAAAGATTAATCACTTTGGAGCTTAACTGGCTGTTAACCAGTGGGCCATCAGTTCAAGTCTGATCAGCGGCGCCATTGAATTTTAATTTAATTGTAGAGTATACTTATAGATTTTCTAATTGATGTTACTAATATTTATGTCACTAACGCAATTCTCGTAATATTTCACAATTCGAATTGTGAAATATCCCTTTCTTATGATTTACGGTATATTATTTTCTGATAGGTCTCTGAAAGTCAAAATATCATATCTAAAATTGTATTATATCCAAGGCCATTGCGTCTGACAAAAGGTCAACATGCCTAGTAGCTACGATGTAGCCATTTTTTAATTCACTTTTTGAAATCCATCTGTTTGATGAAGACCACATTCTCTCTTTTCTAATTCTTTTCTCTAATTCCTCGACATCCAATTCTTTTTCTTCGATTTCCTCTGTGTCAGTTTTTTTTATTGTCAATAAGACCTTTTTAACAAGAATCCTGCTACCAAACCTCTGAGAAAAATCCCTAGCAGATTCATCGTAATCAAGAAGTTTCATCTTAATTTGTTTCCTATTTAGAACATCCCTACTCGTTAGAAGTCTATTGTCTACAAATCTATCGTATGACATCTCGATAACTCTAATAAGAATTACTGATTAATTAAATCCTTCATTAATCAATTCATGCGGATGAGAATTCATAATATGGCGAATTGTTCTTATCAAGTCCACACTTCTTTAATTTGACAACACTACCGGGAGTCAACCCTCCTTCACTTAATACGCCGATAATCCTAATTCCAGACATTTCAACTAAGCCTAAATTTTTATTCTCGCCAATAAATGACTCTGAGTGTTCAATTAATCGGCCTTTTCTATCTAACTTTGACATTCTAATTCTTTTTGAATAGCAGTTATTACATATATTTGAAGGTGGCCATATTTTTGTATGACAATTGTCGCAAATCGGGATCCTGAATTTTCCCCTACTTAGAAAATCAAGAAATTCTTTCATATCATATTATATCACCTCAATATAATTAAAATGATTAACAATTGATTAAAAATTGCGAAAAATGTATTAGCCGCACTGACTGTAGATAGAAGGTTTTATTTTCACATATTTCTATGAAAGTATTAGAACCAAGGAAGAAGAACCTGCAGCAGACATATTATGCACGAGCCCACTCTTGCAGTCATTAACTTGTCTTTTTCCGGCCAATCCCTTTAACTGCTCACAAATTTCCACTGTCTGAGCCACACCAGTAGCTCCCAAGGGATGTCCCGTACCTATTAATCCTCCACGAGGATTGATTACTATGTTATTCTGTGAAACAAACTTACCTCCTTCCCCTTTTTGACAAAAACCTAAATCTTCATACGCGAGAATTTCCATTATAGTGAATGCATCGTGTAGTTCCGTTACATCTATTTGCTCCCGTTCAATATTTGTCATAGAAAATGCCATATTAGAAGCCTTTTTAGTGGACTGTACACAGGAGAGCTCAGAACTAACGTTACTAAAACTAGCAGCCTCTGTAGAACTTCCTATTCCTTCAATCCATACGGGACGGTCCGTATATTTTTTAGCCTCTTCTTCATTACTAAGTAATATTGCTGAAGCTCCATTGCAGATATATGAACAATCAAGCATTTTTATTGGTTCCACCAGTTTCTTGGAATTCATGACATCATCAACTGATACTTTTTTCCTAAAGAGGGCATTACGATTTAGGTAAGCATTTTTTCTATTCTTTACTGCAACTGATGCCATCTGTTCTTCAGTGGTACCATATCTACGCATGTGAACCTTGGCAAAGAGTGCAGCCCAGTAAACAGGCAAAGTAAAGCTCCCTCTTGAAATATCCCATAGTAGTTGTGATCCTTTAGTTTCTCTTATATCGGCACCGACAACAAGTGCAGTTTTGCACAAACCAGATTTTATCAGCGAATAAGCAGAAACAATTGCATTAGTGCCGGAATTGCACAAGTTGTCTAACCTTTGAGAAATTATTGGCTTTATTCCCAAGTATTCTGATAATATTGTTGATCCATACTGGATATCAGAAGTTGTCGATAAAATGACAGCATCAATCTTCATCGAACTATCTTTGCAATTTCTTAAGATTCTTTTGCAAGGATCGCATGCCAATTCTTGAACAGATAGGCTAGTGTCCCTAGTAAATTCTGAGGTGGATTGATCAATTATTGCTATTTTAGACATTTTCTACTAAAAGAAGAGAATCTTTGATTGATTGCTCGTTATCCTTTACTGGATTTACCTGCAAAATCGGAAGTGATACTCCACATGAAATAAACCGTTTCAGTGATTTGATACATTCGTCAACGGTGCCATAGATAGTTAATGAATCAAGCATAGCATCGGTTACGAATTTTTCAATATATTCAATCCCATGTTTTTGATATTCAATTGTTATTTGTTTTACTTCATTTTCAAAACCATGAGATGACAAAAATTCGTTATAATATTTACCTACTGATACATAAAATGCGAGTGTTTTTGCAGCTCTGATGCGAGCCAAGTCTGGATGTTTATTTGATACTGCAGTAATAAAGACAGTACAAATCTCAAAACCCTTAGATTTTCTTGAAGTTAATGATCTGATGAGCTTTATTGTTTTTGCTAGCTCGTCAAGTGGACGAAGATATAATATTGTTCCATCCGCCACTTCTGTCGCAAGTTTAATCATTCCTGTATTTACAGCACCGAGAAAAACAGGTATCTTTTTTCTCGAGGATCGATGCATTATCTTGAGATTTTTTAACTTGAAAAATTTTCCGTTAAAGTTGATTGTTTCCCCGCTAGAGATAACCTTGAAACACGTTACGTATTCTTTCATGCGTTTTAATGGATGTTCAAATTTAATTCCGTGCCAATTTTCAGCAAGAATAGGAGTACTTGCTCCAATTCCTATAATTGTACGATTCGATGAGATATTGTCTAAAGTGCAAGCCGCCATAGCTAAGGTCGCGGGAGTTCTTGAAAACATACTCACAATTGAAGTTCCTAGCTTAATCCTTTTAGTTATCGCAGCTATTGCCCCAATCATAACAAATGCTTCACGGCCCCAAGACTCGGGCACCCATACGGAATTTGCTTGTGGTTTGACATCCAGTAATTTGGCGAATTTCAAAATATCATTGGCATTAAATAGGCTGCTTGGATTATAGCCAATGTGACCGATGTTATCAGTCATTTTTAAATACTTGTTGTATTTCTTTTGATGCTTCTTCAATATCCTTCTGAGAATCTATAGACCGCCAATAATTATAAGAAAATTTTTTTGCCTTTAATCTCCGTTTATCCACCAGCATTGGCAAAGTAACAGTTTCAAGATTTCCTTTATCAGGAAGGTAATCAAAAATTTCATTTGAAAAATGGTATACTCCAGCATTGACCCACATGTCCTTAATGGATGGTTTTTCTACAAATTTTGACACAAGATCACCATTTGTTTCTACAATTCCAAACGTACTTTTTAGAGGAACTAGCGCAAGTGTCATTGAGCCTTTTTCAGATATCGTAGATGGATCCAAATCAGTCAATATATCTCCATTAATTACAAAAAATCCAGTATCTCTATTTCTACTGTGAACGATTTGATTTTTTGCATTCTTTAGAGCACCGCCTGTTCCTAGTGGTACGTTCTCTTCGATGTAGCTTATGTTAACTCCAAACTTTTTGCCGTCAGCAAGATGGTGCTTTATTTTTTCTTTGAGATGTCCTACAAGTAGTATGACATCCTTCATCCCAAATTTTTTTAGCCAATTAACTTGCAACTCTATAATTGGGATGTTATTAATCTGGATCATGGGTTTCGGCCTATCAGAAGTTAATGGTCTTAGTCTTTTTCCCAAACCACCAGCAAGTATAACTGTTATCACTATTAACCCTCACTTGCACAAAGATTCTATATAAAAGTCATCCCAATTTTATTTCTCGAGCTGTAAATACTATTCACGCGAATAGACGTATATACCGTCAAGGAAGACTCTCTGATCCTTGTTTTTGACTCTTGTCGATAGTTCTATATTCGCAGCTGTCTGTGAAACATCCTCAAGATGAGGGCCAGAAATCACAATATCGTCGCCCTCGACGGCTACCTTTGTAGCCTCGCCCACTATTTTTGAAATTCTTGCCTTTCGCTCGCCGAAAAAATTCTCAACATATACCCTGCCATCTTTCACCTTAACAGTTATAGGAAAATGTGCAAACACCACTTTCATTTTGTACTTGTATCCATTCTGAACACCTTTTATCATGTTGGTTATGATGCTTGTTGCAGTTTTAGAAATAGCAAAATCTTTCCTTCTTGTTCCATAAGGGTGGATCTTTATTGTATTCTCCTCAATTCTTAGAAATGCCGGGAGCTTGGTGAAATCTTTTTTTACAGTGCCAAGTTTCCCCTGTACTAATATTGTTCTACCTTCCAAGGTAACAGAAATGCCTTCTGGTATTTCTAATGTTGATACATATTCATTAGTAGACGTATCCAACCAACACTCCTCCAATTCCTACTTCCTGCGCTTCATGGTGTGTCATCACTCCTTTACTTGTTGAAACTATTAAGATGCCCATGTTATACGCGGGCAAAAATTGTCTTTCCCAATTCAGGTATTGATTCTTTCTGACACTAAATTTTGGTGTTATTATTCCGCATTTGTTTATCTTCGCCAATAATTGAATCTTAAATTTGCCAGCTCTCGAATCATCTATCTGCTCAAATTCTCCAATATATCTGTGTTTTTGCATTACTCGTAGAACTTCGCTGGAAAATCTTGAAGATGGACTAACTATACATTCTTTTTTTCTTCGAACTTCATTATTATATAAAGTCGTAAAGAGGTTTGACAGGATATTTAATGCAGGCATCTCATTCACCTATTTTCTACTCATATTTCTTAAAGCCTAATTTTATTGCTACTTCTCTAAAGCATTGTCTGCAGAGCATTATATTGTACGCCTGAATAAGACCCGAATAGCATCCGCATCGCTTGCACCATCGGGTACCCTTTCCATGGATTCGTTGTTTTCTTCCTGTGACATCATATTCTCTTGGCTTTGGCATTAAATCATTTCAACTCCTAGATTCTTGAAATAATCTATTGCTTCATCTTTTGAAATTCTATGTTTCTTCCCCATTTTTCTTGGATTACTCCTGTTAATTATTCTATAACCGGGTCTTGATAATGAAATGCAGACATTCATTCCAAATATTCCTATATCAGGATTATATTTTGCTCTCGGAATATCAATGTGCTCGCGGATTCCTATCGAAATATTTCCATAGCTATCAAATGACGACTTTTTCAATTGGTTATTCTTTGCTTGTATTATTCTCTTAGCAAATTCCGCTGCCTCTGTGTTTCGAAGTGTCACTTTGGCGCCGATTGGTTCACCTTTATGTATCCCAAAATCCCTGACATTGTTCTTTGCTCCACATTGAGTGGGTTTTCTGGAGGTTAGTTCTTCAAGTGCGTTTTTTGCTCTCTCCAGTGGCTCACCAGATTTTCCTACTCCGATGTTTATTACGACTTTTTCCAAACTAATCTGTTTCATATTATTCACTACGCTCATTTTACTTGCTCACCTGAATTAGTGAAGAGTCAACCCCAATTGCCATCACAATATCAATTGGCAATTCTACAGTTTTTTCACCCATAGAAACTAATACACGTTTAGGAAGGGAAAACGATCCCGTCTTAATTTCTTCAACCTTGCCAATATTACCAGCGTTTTCTCCCCTAGTAACAATAACGGTACATCCCTCTTTTAGTTGCACATGATTTTTGATACCAAACTTGGGTAAGTCAATTAAACATGTGTCATTCACATTATATGATTCTTTACTCAGAAATGTTCTTCCGTCATGAAGACAATATTGATATAAATTTTCCTTTGAGGTAACTTTAGATTTGATCTTTTCTAACTTTAGGTTTTTTTCATCTGAATTTATTTTTATTGGAAAAAGTGGAATTCCATTTGAGGGAACAAATCTATAAGATTGGTTTGAAGGTTTTATTTCTAGAGTATCCATTAGACCAATCGGAAAATTTGGGTGACGAATCATTTTGCCGTCTACACTGATTAATCCCTTGTTTAACGATCTTTTTGCTTCTCGTATATTTGTACAAACATGTAAAAGATCACGCAATACTACACCAATTGGGTAGGAAAATTTTCTTGTATGTGGCCCTGGCATTGTGTTCAGAATAAACCTTGCACTTTTTCTATTGACTTGCCAGAAGCGCGGGGCAAGTTGTCGTTTGAGTCTCTTATCTCCTCCTTTTTTGGCCATGACTATGTTTTCACCTCTTTAACCAATTCCTTGTTCTTAAGAGCTGATTTTTTCATTTCCTTCCCTGTTTTTACGTTAGTGTTTTTATCTTTTGCTTTTTGAGTGCCTTTCATTCTATAATCATCATCCGTATTCACTGAAATAATCTGAACATTTGAAGCAGGAATCTGCACCTTGACTTTGCCACCACGTATTTTTTCTCTCTGAACACCTTCAATTGATAGTGT
>VBPR01000010.1 GCA_005877345.1 Nitrososphaerota archaeon | reverse complement strand
TTTATACCGTTCCATGCTGACGTACTCACTGCTATCCACACGGAAATATGAGCGTATGGCCAGATTTATGCTATGATTTTTAAAATTGCGATATTATATAAGAAAAAATTTTACTGGATCCGATATTGTAAGGTTTATTAAATAATTATATTTATCTTTAAGAATGACTAAAAAAATTGGTATGATTTATTTTATAATTTGTTTCTCCTTTGCAATACTTGTTTTCATTCCAATGTTTAAAGATTCAGGTTTCGGCTTTTTACAAACCTCAAACACGTCAAATAGTACTAATGCCACAGCAGCAAATAGTACTAATGCCACAGCAGCAAATAGTACTAATGCCACAGCAGCAAATAGTACACAAATTTCAAAACCGGTACAGATTACTTCTTCTGATACTAAATCAGCTACAAACGGAACAAGCGTCGATATTGATTTACAAATTAAGCCTTTTCCAGTAGCAAAGAACGTGGGCACGCAATTCATGATTACTTTCTTACAGCCATCTACGCAATCAGTACAAGTCCATGTAGACTATGATCTTGCAATAAGCAAAATGAACAGCGAAGTTTTTAGAGCGTCATCTAAAACTGGACAACCATTGCTCCACACAGCTGAAGGGATCGTTAAAATTCCGTATAAATTCGATCAAGAAGGCCAATATTCAGTGCAGATAAGCGTCATGGGAATTAATTTTATTCCAATTAAGACAGAACAGGCACTATTTGATCTAAAAGTAAGCTAACCTGAAAGAAGTTGGTATTCTAAACAGAAGTCTGTAGAATAAATTAAAATTATTCTATTAACAAAATAAATTATTGGTTTTCCGTCTCGTTTGCCGTTTCATTCCCTGAGGATGTATCAATTTCTAAACGAGTCCCTGTATTAGCAGCTTCATTAATTAATTTAAAATCACTATTGTCGATAAATGCATAGGCGATAAATAGTAATAAAAGTATACAAAATATGGTGGTTACTAATAGAAAGATATTCATTGTTATATTGAATATTCTTGAGTAATTTAAATTACTATTTAAAATTTAGGAAGAATACATAAATTCGAAAGAGCATTTATGAATAACATAAATTTTTATGAGAGATACTGGAGGATAATAATTTTAACAAAATTTGTAAACATTAACTGAGCTCAATGAATATCAGCCTACAATTTCATCACAATGTCCTAAATCAATTTGAATTTATCTAGATACATAGAAAGATTTGTGGGGAGATTTGACTGGACAACCCTCGATCTTGTGTATCTGAGGAAATGGACCATCATTGGTATAATCATTGGAGTTCTCTCAGGATTATTGGTAATTGTTGCCTATGAAGCGATTAGGATTTTTTCATCATTTTTTCTTAGTGACATAGTGAGATACGTTCAACCTTACCCAGAAGATGTAGCAAACTTGTCTTCTAACTATTCTTTGTATGTCCTCAAACCATGGCTTATTCCAGTAATTTTAGGCCTTATTGGTCTAGTCATAGGAATACTTTCAACAAAATTATCTACGGCAATTGGTAAAAATGGCATAGATGAAATTAGTGATGAATTTCATAACAAGAAAAATCAATTTAGTCTAAAAATTTCATTTTTAAGATCATTTTCCAGTATTCTAGCAGTAGGAAGTGGGATCAGTGGTGGGATTGAAGATTCCCTAGCTCATACTGGATCTACCCTAGGTTCGATATTGGGTCGAATTTTCAAACTTGATGAGGAGGAAATTCGTATTGCAATAGCGGCGGGTATGGGTTCAACTATAGGGGGCATCTTAAGGTTACCTTTTGGAGGAGCAATTTTTAGTTTAGAATTACTATACCGTAGGGATTTCATTATTAAATCACTCTATCCAGCATTCTTGGCATCAATAACAAGTTATATTATTTCGGGAATTATTCTAAATTGGCCATCTTTCTTATATGTCCCACAAGAGTTTATTACAAAAACAACTCTACAGTCTTTGGCAGCATATGGCATAATTGCGGCTCTAATAGGAATAATAGGAATAGGATATGTAAGAACGATTCAGATTTTTCAGAAACATTTTGAAAGTATTAAAATTCCACTTTACTTCAAGCCCGCGCTGGGCGGAATAATTATTGGAATATTCGCAATTGGCTTTCCAGAAATATTAGGTACTGGGTATGGATGGTTACAACTTGCAACAGTTGGTAATTATCAGATTTTTCCAATATGGATTATGTTCCCCGTAATAATAATGAAAATCTTTGCCACATCAGTTTCTAATGCATCTAGGAATAGTACGGGTCTACTTGGTCCAACATTAGTTATAGGTGGTCTTGTTGGCTCAGCTCTAATTACATTATTTCATTCCTTTGGAATTTTCATGTTTGTTGACACAACGTCTGCTACACTGATATCAATATTTGCCTTCTTTACTGCGAGTACTAGAACTCCAATTTCTGCAATTGTGATAGGGATTGAAGTTGTTGGAAGTTATATATTGCTTATTCCGACTGTCATATCGGTAATAATATCAAATATCATCTCCGGTAAAAATAATTATATTTATAAAAATTATGTTTCCGATATAAAGATGCAGTTGTTAAACGCCAAGAAACATGATTCGAAGTTGAAAGATTATCTTGTAAGAGATGTAATGAGTGCGGATTTCTATAACATAAATCGAAATACCACAATAAATGATGCTATTCAGATTATCAGAGATCTAAACGCTAAGTCACTAGTTGTTACTAACAATGAAGATAAACTTGAAGGGATGGTTTATTTTGAAGATTTATCAAATCTTTCAACAATTCAAGAGAATAAAACTGTTGAAAGTATCATGGTATATGATCCACCTATCTTACGTCCTTTAGATCCGATTCTGGATTATTTTGAATTACTAAGTAAAACTGCCATATCTGAATTCCCAATAGTATCGCCGGATGATAATAAATTAGTCTTGGCCATATTATCAATAAGAGATATAAACAAATTATTGAATAATGTGAATGATCCAACCTTACCTGATTTAGAAAACAGCAAAATGCAAAACGATACCAATAAAAATCCTATTCACAATTTTTCTGTAGATCAAGAGCTTAGTAAGAATAACAAAATCATTAACAAGTTAAGAGATTACTGGGCGCGATAACATAGAAAATTTCAAATTTATTATCACATAGTTGTACTTGGTATTATTCTAATCGCTACTCGTACGTATGAAAAATGAATGAGGAGAATTATTCTTGAAATTTATTTTTATTATAAAAAAGAGAAAAAAGGAGATTTAGCTTACCACTATTTGTCCCTTCATATAAGGATGAAGAGTACAATAGTAGTCGAACGTTCCTGGGGTACTAAATGTCCACTGAAATGTTTTTCCTCCCGCCAAATAACTTGAGTCAAATGATGTACCAGATTCGTTTCCTTCAGCAGTTCCTGAAGTTACTGTATGCAATGTAGAATCTGCATTTTTCCAAGTTACTGTTGTACCCTTTGCTACTTTTAAAGTCGGAGGATCAAAGAATTTGGCATTACTTGGAGTAGATGACCCTGGTGAAATAGTTACTGTAGAACCTGGTGATGCAGTTTGGTTTCCTCCCGTAGTTGCGTTTCCACTCATATTCCCGGTCATCATTGTTCCGTTGCCGGTCATGTTACTGCTGCTGGTATTGAGCATTGTAGCGTTTTGGGTTACTTCACTTGATCCAGAAGCTTGTTCAGACCCTGCAGAGGCTGCACAGACAACACTTTCACTGCCTTTTGGTGCGACACATGTTCCTGTTGGATGATCAGTCGCAGTTGAGTTCGCCGCGGCTACTACTGCAAGTGCACCACCTTTTACAACGTCTTTCATTGAGTGGTCTACACCTACATAGATGCCTGGATCTGGGAATGTTGATTCAATTACTGATGCTGAACCTGGAGGAATCCACCAAGTTTCGTCATTTCTAAGTTGTGTTCCAAGGCCGTTGTTTGCTGTGTTGCTACCATCTCTTACATTAATCATTCCGCTGATAAAGTGGAATGATACACCATCGTTTGGTCCTGCATTAACTATATACCAACGAGTTAATTCGCCCGGCTTTACCTTGAATAATTCTGCGTCCTTGTTAATGACTAGTTTATTTACTTGGCCAACTGCTGGTACATATTTGTGTGCCATACCGTTTGTCAGTACCAGATCTGGCTGATCTGATAATAGCTTGGCAACGTCAAATGATCCTGTTCCATTTGCACCTACAAATACTCCATTGTCAGCTTTGTTGTATATTTCACCGAATACTAAATAGAATTCTTTGGCTTTTTGTTCGGTTGATGGATGAACAACTATGCCACCGTACATTCCGTTAGCAATGTGTTCCCATATTCCATTGAGGCTGTCAGCACTACAGTGATAGAAGAATACACCTGGGTTTACTCCCTTGAGTGTCCATGTCTTTGATTCGCCTGGTTTCACGCTGCCAGAGTTTGCTTTATCTGGACCAAATCCTGCATGAAAGTCCATACTGTGAATAGTCTGTCCTTCATTCTTTAGTGTGACGTTTAGTGTATCACCCTGGTCTATTGATATAACTGGTCCTGGTACGGTACCATTGAATACCATTGCATTATACATGATACCTCCTGGATGTAAAGCGTTATCAGGAGCAACTTGAACTTCTTTTTCTGATGCGATTAAAGTTACGTGTTTGACCTTTCCTTGATCTTCTTTTCCCTGTGCATATACCACATTGTTCCCTGAAAAATACGGAACCAAAGCAATACTGCTTGCAAGCAAAAAGCTAGCTACTAGTAAGCTTGCCACTATTAAACTACGATTCATTATCGCATTGTATAGTATCCCACTATAAATATTATTCTAAGATGAGAATAAAATATTTTAATTTAGTTTATAATTTTGTTGAAATTGTAATTATTCTTGAAGAAATGCGATTATAAGTTAGAATATCTGCCGGTAAAATAGAAATCCATCTATTCTTTGACAAACTAGTAGGTTGGTGATAAAGAACATAGTTAGAGAAAATCAATCATCATTAAGCAACCTTTTCATTTCTTGATAATCTTCTTTGCTTATTTCTCCTTTTGCAAACCTAATCTTAAGTATGTGCAGGGGATCATCAGTTCCAATTATTATTGATTTGTTTAAAAGTTTGGATGGAATTGATGAGCGCGTCTTACTTTTCACTGTATTGGTTAATTCACCGTCACTCCCTTTTACACTAACATCATTTTGCATCTGTGGTTTTTGTACAAGATAACATTCTTTGCATAACATTAGATTGCGATTCCAACTAATTCTTGCGGAATATTTCCTAATTCCCAGTTTTTTTTGGCAGACACAACAATAGTTTTTTTCATGGCTTGATAATAAAGTATAGCATGATTCACACAATTCGCTATGTGTTGCCCAACCTATGGATGGAATATATCTTGATAATCCCAGCTTGAATTTTTTCTTACAGATTGCGCATTCGTCCTGGTCTTCGAACTTTATATCTACGTCCTGTCCGATAATCGGTAATAGTAGATTAAAAAAACTGTCCGCAAACTTTCTATCCAAACCACGTTTTGAATAATCATATATCTCGACTCCAGTAGGTTTTTCTTTTACAATAATTTGAAAATTTATTCCAGATTGGTTTTGGTTTTGAGTTCCAAACATAGATTTACCTACGATATTATTTCTCTGCTTATCAGCGTACTTTATCTCTGCATTCTTTCTACAACACTCAAGTACGGTATTAAAAAGATCGTAATCTATATTAGAAAATGATGCTGATGCTTTGATAGTCACACGATAGAATATTCGTCATGGATAGAAAAATTTTTCTAAGGTTGTTCTCAATTTTTCATAAAATCATCCTTAGCAGGACTAACTATTGATAGAAATGGAAAATTCTAATTTCAAAGGAACCGGAAGAAAGAGATTATCAAAATCAACACCTGTTACTTCAAGAGTTACCGTATAATTGCTGAGAGAAAAATATTAGCGATAACCTTAATTGACCCACTGTAATCAGCCATATAACTTGCTGAAAGTGTATCAAAGTTTGCATTTATGTGATACGGTTCCATTGTTGATGGAACAAATACCGTAACGATAGTTCCATCAGTATCTTGTTCAATAATATAAATTACCAATTATTTGCTAAAATGAACATGGAAAGGTATACAATAATAATTATCTCTTTTCTGTTTGCAACCGGCACTATTCTACTTCCTAGTTTGCAGCAAGTGAAAGCTGATGGAATATTTCAAGAAAACCTACCTCCAGCTACAGTAGGGAATAGAGTAGCAAGCCTTTTCACACAAATAAGTCCGCCCATATTGACATCTGATACGAAGCAAAATGCATTCTTTCATTTAAGGTTATTTGATTCAAAGACTGGGCAAAATATAACTAATGTTAATTATTTTGTAACTATTACCAAAGGTGACAAATTACTATTACGTGAATTATTTTATTCAAAAGACGGACCATTAACATTAAAATTCCGACCAAGCTCAGGCCCAGTTACAGTCTACGGATCTACGGAACCCTTTTTGGGCGGATGGACAGATGAAACGGGGCAACTCACAGTAGCTGGCCCTGTGCTCACTGAAGGCGGATTATATCATTTTGCTATAGAAATCTTTGGAATTGACAATGTCAGAAACATCTTTAAGCCTGAAAATGCCCCTAAATTTGATTCTTACCTAAGCATTGGTGATGTATTTACAACTAATTTAACGCATGGAAATGACAAATTTAATAGCACATTAATCTCATATTATGATAAAATAAGAAATTTCACCTTTGAACCCAAAGATTTGAGAGCAGAATGGACAATGCCATTTAATTGGAATCTTTCAAGAATAAAATCACAAAATATTTTTGTTCATGAAGAATTTAGAGTTCCAAAATCATTCAACGAATTCTCTAATTCCTCCGCATTTAATGCCACAGTAAATGGACAACCAGTAGTGGGAAGATCTCTTGCCATAGATCCATTTAGCTTTGACAAGGCATTAGTACTTCACTTTCTCTTGAACAAAAATGATTTAATCAAACTAGCCGAAAATAATCAAGTGGTGGGAAATAGCAACAATTCAGCGCATTTTACACTTCGGCCGCTAGCAAATCAGTCGCAAAAAACTTCTGTGGATATGGTAACCGATACAGGAGGGATACATGCATCATTATTGTGGAATCCAAATCCTCCCGTGATAGGACAAAATAATCTAAATATTAATTTCAGTGATGCTACTAGTGGCAATCGATTAAATGCAGATGTTAATTACGATTTGATTATCCGAAACAGTACAGGAGGAGAGATCGTGAAGAAGAATAATATCACAGCAATAAATGGAATTTCAAATCAGACTGTATCACTACCTTCTAAGGGAGAATTTAACTTGGAGCTTGCAGTAAAGTCATTAAAAATCCCCAAGCAAACTGGTTTGGACACTACCCGGAAAGGTATTGCAAGAGGTTTTGTTGTAATATCATGACAGTAATATGATACAAATAATGCGATGATGCAATAGTACATGATTTAGTAACAATTTTAGAAAGTGGAATAAATTAGTACATTTCTATTAGTCATAGAGAAGATCCATTCTCCGTTTCCGTTAAGATCTAGTTATTTATTGATCTAGGTTTTTCGTTCCTTTGTTTCTTTCAATATGGTCCAAAACTTCTTCGTATTGCACATCAAAGGGTTTGGTGGATATCGACAAGTGCTCAATTTTAGCAAAAGCCTTTACGATACTTTTTGCTGCGAGAGGTTGAGGTAGGGATTTATCCGAAATTTCGCCGTAAAATCCGATTGCTTCAATATTTCTATCAGAAGCCATTCCCAAGATAAGACCGTTAAACCATGTTATTGTTGTAAATTCAGAACCCAAAGTGTCCACATCAGAACTAACAAGAATTTCTCTCAGTTGTGGTTTGGTTGCGACACCTACAACTCTTGGTTCTCCTGTGAGCATTTCGTTTAATGACCCACCTGCTGTATAGAGTCTTTTTACATCACCAATCGATGAACAAAAATCAAGAAATGTGTTACACAATTCAAGAAGTTCTCTATGATCTTCAGGTTGCATCTCACCGGTAAGAATTAATAATTTTTCTCTATCTGAAAAATAAATCTCGTAAATATCCCTTGTTGATTCTACAACACCATCTT
>VBPR01000009.1 GCA_005877345.1 Nitrososphaerota archaeon | reverse complement strand
ACTGTCTAAGCTAGGTATTCTCAATCTGACTTGGTCGTCAGAGCATTACGGATTCGAATATGTCAAGTCAGTTATTAGAAGATGCCGATTCAATATAATGAATGTAACTATGATTGGTACACAAGTATATGAACCACTTGCTCTTTATTATACTCAAAACAGGAAGGAACTGCGGCAGAAAATTACGACACACTATCCATCATATATTGAAAAAATACTTTGTAAATCATTGGTCAAGATGATGAATGTATCTAAAAAAGGATTAATAGAGTATATTGTATTAAAAGCACAAAAATTATAAAATGCCCTTTCATTGTTCATATTTCTCTTACTTACTATTCTAAAATCCCATTAGAGAACTAATTTTATTGCGGGCTCGTCTGGATGCGTATTGTTAACAATTCGGATCCATCACCAACATATGACTGGAGGCTCAGTCCAAATTTACCAGAGTTTATTTCCTTAATGAGATTATGCAGTTCAGTATACCTAAACTGTAAAGAGTCATACTCCGCTATTGTAGGCGGTTCCTATGATAATTTTTCTTTTTATCTATCTCCAATCATCTATTGCATAGACGTCCTCAATAGGATATCCTGGATCATTATTTTCTGTCATCATAACGCCCTGGAATTCAGTCCTGAAACCCTTGGAAAGCAATTTCCTGTAGGCGTGAAAATTACCGATGTTAACTCCGGCAGCAAGTTTAGATAGCCCTTGAGACGCCGCAAATATTTCACAGCACTCAATAAGTTCATCAAAATTAGCAGATTTAGATCTATCTTCACTTGCTGTCACCGAACCAAACTTAACGTAACATGTATTACTTCCGGCTTCGGTATTCGGTCCACAGTGACATATGGCTAGCCCTAACAACTTGTTGCTTTTGTTATCAGTTAGCAGTATTGTGTCTCCCAGTTTCTGATTTGCCACAGACTGTATTTCAACCTTGAGATCTAGCCCATCATAAATCGAATCCGTTAGAGAATAGCAGTTGTTAAGAATCTCTGATGGTCTCTCTTTTTGCATGTCGGAATATTTGGTCCAGCTTATCATCTCTTGACCATCTTTCATTGCGTACTCTGACTTGATGGTTTTTGACATTACTGCGGTAAGAAACCTGGGCCAAAAGTCGTACTTTTGGTAAAGGTGGACATGTTTAGGGCTGTTGGAGAAGGTGAAGATTCCAATGTGTTTAGTTTTCAGTCGTTCAAAAATCTCCATTGTTTTATCTAACAAACGTTTTGCAATGCCATTGTCCCAAAAGTCGGGATGGACTGTAAGTGGCCCAAATACTCCCACACTGCCCCAATTTGCGATAAAGTTTGATCCCACAAAATCTCCATCTTCTTCTGCAGCTAAAGATAGAGAGGGATCCGCCCTAAATCGAGTACGTATATAGTCTGCGTCACCGAAGAAACTCATAGGGTCAGCCAGTCCAAGAAATGTGCCAAACGACAGCCTGGCTACCCTATCTGCTTCTCCTAGTTCAGCTTCTTTTAGAGAACGGATATCACACTCCATTATCAAAGTATGGAAAGCGACCTACTAAAATTTTGAGGGACTAAATATAATGAGAAATAAAAGAATAAAAAGGAATTGTTAACAATTCGGATCCAAACAAGAAGGTATGACTGATATTTAGTCGAAACTTATTAGTGTTTAACTCTTTGAGTTTATAAAGAAAATAAATATATACGCAACTCCACTAACAATTAAAATATGTTGTCATTAGCGTGTCGTGACACAGGAGCAAAAGTGATTGAATGTGATTATGTTGCTAGAGGAATGACAGAAGAAGAACTTTGGAAAGATGGTACAGAACATATAGTAAAGGTACATGGTATGAAAATTGAGGATATTACTCCGCAGTTCAAACACTATTATAAACAATACATCAAACATTCCTAAAAATAGGAACAAAATTAGGAGTTACTCTTCGAGGAGAGAGACTTACAGGGTAAGAATTGCCTGCTGGTCTGTAGTCAATAGGATCCTTCAATCCACTATCTTTTTGTGTGTGGTTTTGGAATTGGTTAGGGAGGCATCTAGTTGTAGTTTGCCTTTTTAGATCATTTAACTATTGGGTTTAGATTCTAAAAATAACTTCAGGGAACATGGTAATGATTTTGGTAAAGTTGAATTGCTAGAATATTAGTATAGTGTTCTACCTTTTGGTATCCTAAGTTAGGATAGGCCCACAATGCCTACGACTTCGCTCAGCGCTTATCGTACTCGTCGTGGCGGCGAAACCAGAAACCCGTCTCGTTGCGCCCCTTGGGAGCGCGGTCGAGCCACTGATACATTCCCCAGAGCCCGTCCAGTCCGCGCGCATAGGCGGAATAGGTGTGGTACACAACGCCGTCCTCGAGCACGAACGCGCTCATGCCTGGTCTCTCACGCGTGTACGTGGCCACGTCGGTTCCGGTCATGGCCGCGATGTCCGCGACTGGCCCTTGGTCGTCGCGCGATCGCCACTTTCGAACGGTCTTCCCTGCGAGTGGTTCACGTGCGGTCGCCTCACGCCGGTAGTTGTATTCAATGCCTCCCTTGCGCTGTTGCTCCTCAGTGAACCAGACGTTAAAGTCGAAGTTAAAGTCGCTCCCGAGTGATGATGCCCAGGGGAACGTCCAACCCATCCGCTGCTTGTACGCCTGCAGCTTCGCGAGTGGTGCCCGCGACACTGCTAAAAGTGTGACGTCGTGGTTGGCCAGGTGGACTACCAAGCCGTCGAAACCGTCGGCGATCGCCGAGCAGGCCGGACACCCCGCCGTGTAGTCAGGCCCGAACATGAAGTGATACACGAGGAGCTGTGAGCGCCCTCGGAAGAGGTCTGCCAGTAAGGCGCTGCCCTCGTCGATCTCGAATCGATACTCCTTATCGATCCGAACCCACGGCAGCTTCTGCCGCCGCCGCGCAAGGTCGTCACTGCGTCGCGTGAGCTCCTTCTCCGCCTCTAGCAGTTTGAGCCGCGCTGCGAGCCACTGTTTATGTGTACCGGTTTTGTGATTCATCAAGGCCAATCTCCAAAAGTTTTGTTATGTCCCAGTGCATCTGCATCTCCAGTAATCGTATAGTTACCGTCACCTTCTATCACACATGGAGCGTTACCATTGACATCTACTTCACCATAATGATCATCAGGATGACACCCTCTGAAAGTTCCGTTATGGACTCTACTCCATATTCCAGATATGTTTGATATTACCATTAAAGTAATATCTTGTATCGCATATATTAGTTTGATAGTGTTTTCATTTCCTGCGACCATAAAACCCCCACCTTGTTAAGATAATCAATTGATAGGTCTGAAGCCGTCGGGGCAAATCTGATTTTTCAGATTAATCGGATTTAGAATTTCTAGTTTCTTTATATAGAGAACTTTACTCCGCAACAATATCGGAGTAGAAATTAATATTATTTTTGGGTTAATCTAATAAATTTCCTCCGGGACAGAGGATTAAGATTTTCTAGCATTTAGGGTTCCTGGAGATTTGAACCCTACATGTAGTAGGGTTCTATTCCTTGGTATTTTAGTTTTGTCTCAGCTGTAATATTCCAAATCGTAAAAAAAAAGAAAACAATCTATGATAGGAGATGAAGTTTAGCTATTTAATAATCCCCTATTCCGCAAGCAAGGATTTCATATCCTACTAAGCCATTCTGTCCGTTACCATCTTTATGCGCCTGTGTCAGACATTGCTTCTCGTCCTCTTCACTCAATTCATATCCGGGTGCGCTCTTGAATTTTTGCCAATCGACTGCGTCGTGGTTTGTGCATTCCACCATGTCCACGCACTTTGAGATCTCACACAGAGAACCCTTGTAGGCCAGCATCTTAAATTCCTTCGAGGACGGATTATTAGAGCCATGGTTTTTTGGATTCCACTTCATATCCGCGTAGCCATCGCCACATTTTACATTTTTCGCAAATGAGTAGTGCGTTGATAGAAATAACGTTAAGACCAGTGTTGCAAATAAGACAACAGTAATGTACCTAAACACAAAAGTTGTTGAATCTTATACTAAATAAACCTTTATTTCTCTAGGATTTAGAATATTTTTATAAATCTAATAATAAATTTCGGATCTCTAGGCAAATCGTGTCTGTAAGTGGTATCATCATTTGGTCATTCAAACAATCTTTTGGATTCTTTAATTTCCTTTTGTTATGTCCTTCTATACTAAAGCCGAATTAGAATTACGAGAATCTAATATATCAAGTCCCTTATAGGGACCGGATCCTTAACTAATCTTCTCTATTCTGGTTATAGCTCGGACATTCTGCATCATAAAGCTTCGCTTCATGCCTACAATTTTTTTGGTACCGTAATTACAATTTTTAAAATTAAGGTGTATGTAAATACTAAGACAACTGTCGTACGCACTATTAAGGTCTTTTGAAATCAGTTTTACGACTCCTATCTTTACGGCAATAAAGGTAATTTAAACGAAGGACTAGACACAGAAGCTCCAAAGACATCAAGTTCTGTTATGTGAGCATAATTATTTACGTTGTTGCCATTTACAGTTATCTTTACGTACCTAGCACTTGTGGATGGAAAGAAATATTTTTCTAAATTTAATGTGCTACCGCTGCTTGTACCACTAAATTTGTTTACAAATGTAGTTCCATCTGTGGATGTGGCTATAGCAAATTTATATTGTCTCTCATTTCCTTTCCACCATGCAATATCTACGCTGCAAATATTCTTACTTGTTCCTAAATCTGCACGAATCCATGAACTAACTCCTAGATTTGACCATCTTGTACTAAGACTATTATCAAGAACATTTGAAGGTGGATAACCAACTTGGTTACCACTTGCAGATGCACGATTTATAGCAAGATTCGTTGTACAGCCGGATTGTGCAGAAGAAGAACGGCTTGCGGTGTACAGCAATGGTTCAGCATTCTTATCACGATCTCCTGTAAAGTAACCATGACCTTTACCATCACAAGTTGTAGAAGGGGAGGAACCAAGACTTCTAAGAGCATTCCTGATATCTGAGGGATTTGCTCCAGGATGTTCAGATTTATATAATGCAACAGCCCCGGTAACGTGGGGAGTTGAGACGCTGGTACCACTGAATGTAGTATAAGAACTTCCTTTTGTCGTCGTTTTGATTAATACGCCTGGGGCAGCCAAATCAATTACTGAACCATAGTTACTAAAACTTGCGAAGCTATCATCTTTCCCAACGGTTGTAGATATACCGGAAATACCACCACACTTTCCGTCGGTGTCAACAATTGCTGATACGGCTATTACTTCTGGGTAGCTTGCAGGAAATACAGATGAGGCATCGATTGCTTCATTCCCAGCAGCCGCTGTATAGCTTACTCCAGCTGCAACAGATTTAATGATTGCACTATGAAGAGCCTTATTTTGGCCAACGGCCCCAAAGCTCAAATTCACAACATCTATCTCGTTTGCATGTTGAGTAACATAATCGATACCTTTTATTATATTGGAACTAGAACCAATGCCGTTACTATCGAGAACCTTAATAGCCCATAATCTAGCGCCTGGGGCGAGACCCACTACACCCTGAGAATTGTCTTTTGCAGCTGCTATCCCAGCCACAGCTGTACCATGGCCATTATCGTCGTTACCACTACTTGTCCCAGAAACAAATGTTACTTGTCTGTATACATTCAGGTCCGGATGATTCAGATCAATTCCAGTATCCATTATGCCAATGTCAACATTTACAACGCCTCTCCCATCTCCAGATTTAGTTGAGCTCAGATCACCATCTACTCTATTAACCCCCGTGGGTAAACTCTGAGCGAATGCTTTTACCTTAACGTCAGGTTGCACATAATCTACGTCAGGATTTTTCATAATTGCTTCAAGCACATTATCATTAGGGACTTTCATAGAAAACCCGTGTAGAGCCTTATCATAAATTTGTCCTAATGCTGCTCCTTCACTTTTGGCCTCACCAGCTAACGACCTTACAGATGATAAAAAGTTGTTATTCTTTAGTACTACGATGTAGTCATTTGGGATTTTTTCCCCGGTAACCTCTATTAATTTTTTTGCCACAATATGTGAATTGATCCTAAGATCATCATTTCTGCCTTGTAATGATGTTGTGTCAAAGCGCAGCGCCTTTGCCTCAAAAAAGGAATTTTGTGACATTGGACTTAATATCCAGTTTGAAAATAAAAGCACTATCAATGTACTTGATATAATCGTAATCAGCGGAGAGATCCGACCTTGAGACCTTGGTTTCTTTATCATATCTACAGCATCCCGTACATTTTTCCAAAAGCCCATGGTCTGCAAGACGATCATTAATCATAATTTATTTGACTTTGGAAACATGGTTAACTACGTTTCTTCTAAACGATCTAAGTTAGTTCTATTGGGGCCTGTAAATGAACCTCAAGATTATTTTACTGAAAGAAGTTGATCCTTGCTCATATGTAAGATCATCTAATCCTAGAGCAAAAAATAATTTAGATGACCAATAGGTAGATAAACAATAAAAAGTATACTTTTAATAGCAATGGATCTCAGCTTGAAAGAACAAATTAGTAGTTTCATAAGATCGTTACCAAATGTAGAGCAAAAACATGATCCTATGAGTGAAGAGGCTTATTTCTACGGTCTGATAAATTTTGCCCATTTTCATGGACGACGACATATTGATATCAGGCTTTCAAAACCTCAACAACAAGACGCGTTACAGACACATACGGCTTTTCAACATCAGTATGCTCCACAAGCGGGGTGGGTTTCATGCGTATTAGAAACTGAAGAGCACGCAGAGAATACAAAGCGATTGACTAAAGTGGCATATGATACTAGCGTATCTCTAAAAACTTCACATAAATCAGGAAACTAGTTTTCATCAATGTGAAATTGTAATGAATTGCTTTAATTGTTACTCCGAATTTCATCCAACCCGCTCGAAGCCATTATGTCCAAATTGCGGCTTCTGTTACTGGTGTAGAGATTTTTCTTGTTTTCATCATGATTAATACGTGGTTGAAGACAGATAATAAGGTGAGACAATTGAAATAACATACATGGGAGCTAGCAATAGAAAATGAGAATACAGGCAAGGAAGAATCAGCAACCAGATTTTGGAACATATCACCACTCGACACCGCGCAGTTCAGAAAAGACAAGGGAAAAAGTCAAGATTGTATTCACGAAAGTCTTTGGCGATCTGCCATTCAGTCGGGACGACAAACTGAAAATTCTCGACGTAGGTTGTGGATTGGGATTTCTCTCATGCGTCTGCGCTGAATACTACCAGAATGCGAAGGTTACAGGGTTTGATACGTTCGAACATGGGAGCCTCAAGGACTCGAGTCTGGCAAAGGCGAAGAATAATGCAAAGATCCTAGGATTTCAGGAGAGAGTAAGGTTTCAGAAAGGGGATCTCTTTTCATCGGATTACAGCAAAGGGAAGTTCGACCTTTTCGTGTCCAGTCTAGTCTTTCACAACCTCGGAAGGAAGCGTTTCGACGCGTATGAGAGACTGGCGTATTGGATTATGTCGAAGTCATACATCGTACTCGGTGATCTATTCTTTGACTACAAGCTAGACTTGAGGCGACTCGCAAGCCTGTTCGGCACCGTAGAGAAAAAGCCTAGCTTCAATATAGGCAGGCAATATAAGTTGCTCATACTATCTGAGCCGAAGAAATAGTCGATCTTGTGTTAAAGTCCTCTGGTAGAAATCGGGTGTCGAGCCTAGTAGCATGTCCAGTATTTTTGATTAACAAATTTAATGTCAAGTCTGTTGAAGCAGAACAGTTTTTAAAAGAGTACGAAGAAGATGCTAAAGTTCAAAAATCAACCTGGATTCGTTTCTGCACAACTAATCAGGGAATAGGAAAAAGCACTGTATATATCAATTATGCGGTATGAGAATCCATGAATCATATTAAGAATGCAGTTGAAAAGGTCATGGGTCCTGATCCGCAATTCCAACTACATAAATATCCTGAAAGCTTAGTGATTTCTCCAGATTTATTCAAAAAACTCGCTGCTCCTGGGATATGTGGTGAGTAACACTTGCTTCTGGCTCATAGATATAATTTGAAGGACTAATACTTGAGCGTCGAGAACCGTATTGTTAACAATTCAGATCCAACGGGAAGGATATGACTGAATATTCAATCGGAACTTTATTAGAATTTCTGATTTCAAGAATTTGACTAATTGTAAATAGAGAAAGCGTAGGGATTGCTTCCAAATGATTAGCCTGATTTCTGACGTTAATTCTTTCAGACCAACGGTTCTCTCAATTCCTTTTCGTTTACCTGATCTCTCAAACAAGAACACTATTGTCTTCAGGATTAAATGATCCTATAGTCTCCCGATCTGAAAC
>VBPR01000008.1 GCA_005877345.1 Nitrososphaerota archaeon | reverse complement strand
TATTTGAGAAGCGTCCGAGATATTTGATTATTGATGAGATTGAACATATGTCAATCAGAGATCAGACAGTTCTCCTAAGTCTCATGGAAACCGGAATAATAGCAGAAACAAAACACATGAAGACAAGAAATACACAAGTCAAGACATGGGTTTTTGCTACTACAAATGAAACTAATCACATGCTCACTCCCTTGCTTTCTAGATTCCTAGTGTTACATTTCAAACAATACAAATTTGAAAATTTTCTGGATATATCAATTCACATGCTGGGTCAAGAAGGTATTGCAAAGGATATCGCAAATGAAGTTGCTACCCAAGTATGGCACAATATGAGATCTAAGGATATAAGGGACTGTATGAAGATCGCACATCTTGCCAAATCGAAGGATGACGTAATTTGGATTGTCGAGACTCTTCTAAGATATAACAAGACCTCTAATACTTCTGAGAAAAAACAATAACAAACTTAAACTGAGCTTTAGTTACTATTGTTATTCTTTAAAAATTGTTAGATATCCGTTGGGGCTTGACTATTTACTATAATCATACTTCAATGCTTTATTTCTTCATCTTTTAATCAAGGCTAAGAGATAATTTCAGCACTAAAAACCAAATCCGCCACCGTCAAATCCGCCACCGTCAAATCCGCCACCGTCAAATCCGCCACCGTCACTTCCTGCATCTTGAGAATCTACACCCGAACTATCTGAATTACTGTCACTATCTGCAGAAGTATTGTCTGCATTGCCACTGTTATCTGCGTTGGTCCCACCATCGGAAAGCGAGCTTTCCATAGGATTTAATGCTAGACCCAATAAAGACATCATGGAAGTGAAAAACAGGATATCCATTATTCCCGCAAAAAGCATCATCGGCATCCATGCTCTATTTGAAACCATAAATGAATCCAATTGTGATTTGTCTCCATTGTTATAGTATTGTTGCATTTTTTGAACCTTATCTTGTAATTCTTTCTTCTTATTGTCAAGAAGACTCGTGCCCGTCTCTGTTATTTTTAGTTCGATTTTTTTCCTACCTAAGAATCCTCTCTTTTCATTACTTATTACCAATCTCTGAAAAACAAGATCATTTACTATTAGTTCAACTTCAGACTTTGATAATTTAGCTACTCGTGATATCTTGTCAATATTATTAATCCCTCTTGATATTGCATCGAGAACTATGAAATGATTAGGACTGTGACCAATATTGACTTCCTTGGACATATTGAATTAATCTGCATAAGTTTACTTAAATCATTCGTTTTTGGCATCTTGAAGTTAGGAATTTTCAGTCTCATACATACTAAAGCAAGCTGGAGATCTTCATGCTGTGTTGATAGCGTGAAGAAATTGACAGCCAATTTTTGAATTTTTTGGTTAACCACACTATGATTTTAAATTGTGAATTAATGACTTTTAAAAAGATTAAAATTATTAATTTCAAAAAATTTGGTAAATGGCCGGTTCAGACAATTTCGGAGTTGAAAATGGAATGGGAAATAGAGCCGTAGAATGGATGAATTCATACTCAAAAGAGAAAAAAATGGAATTCAAGGCGAAGCTTGAAGGTTACCAGATTTTATCAAAAAATTTTGGAGATTTTGAAATCATCTCATGGAGAGGTAATTGGTCTGATGCGCGCAAGATAATTATTAAGGCAAGTACCAAATTGAGTATGAAAGTTATAGAATCAGGTTACCATCAAAAAGATAATCTCTTGATTTCATTTTTTGGTTTTGGAAAAGAATTTGGTAAAGTCTACAAGAAAGGCAACTATATTGGAACTATTGTATTAGGACTGCGTTCTGGAAAATGGTATATAAAATCAGAAAAACCTGGATAATTCATAATTGCTAAATAAATTTTCGAACGCTAAAAAATTTGGATATCTTTACTACATCATCTTTTTATCTAGTAACATTATCTCTTGAATAAAAAGTCACATAGACTTTTTCCGGCAACATTAACACATTGATTATACAATTCTTCTTGATTTTTATTATTGTCATTTTGGGGAGGGAGTCTGTTAGAAAAATCGTTTGATGTATCTAATTTAGCTGGGCTGGGCCTATCTCCTAGTATTAGGTCCAATTCCTTAATTGCATTATCTCTAAGAATAGTAAAATGTACTTTATCTCCAACATGTTTCTGACTTTCAAGATATGCTAGGATATCGTCAATCTTCGATACTTCTCTGTTATCAATTTTTAATATAATATCTCCTCCAACTTCGACATCTCGTCCGTTATACGTAGTTGTAGTTGATCCTGCTCGTAAACCAGATTTGTCAGCCGGACTGCCTTTCGTGATACTAGTTATTAGAAATCCTTTTGTCTGATTCAATCCAATCTGTTTGGATAAATCTGGAGTAAGACTAAGACCAATTATCCCAATGTATGGATGGTGGTATGAACCGTTTTGGATAAGGGAAGTTGCAACTTTACTAATGGTGTTAGATGGAATAGCAAAACCAACTCCAGAATAGACTCCAGTATTCGAAAAAATTGCAGTATTTATTCCAACTACTCTACCTTGGGTATCAATGAGAGGACCTCCTGAATTTCCGGGATTAATAGCTGCGTCCGTTTGTATTATATTTGGGATAGAAAATGACGATCCTGGTCCAGCAAAATTATCTTGATTCTCATCTGACGGCAATAGCCTACCCAAACCACTTACTATTCCTTGTGTCATTGAACCCGACAGTCCAAATGGATTTCCAATTGCAACAACCGATTCCCCAATCATTAAAGAAGATGAATTGGCCAGAGGCAGTGGTGCTAACTTATCTGATGAAATATTTTTTACCTTAATGACAGCCAAATCTGCAAATTGATCCACACCGACAAGGTCTGCAGGATAAACATTACCGTCAAGAAAAGTAACTTGCAATTCATTGCCATTATTGGTGCCTGGTGTTACGACATGATAATTTGTGATTACATGACCATCTTTATCGTAGACAAACCCCGAGCCTAATCGCGATCCGAGTTCGTTAGAATTATCACGCTCAGTCACTTGCACTACTGATTTTTGAACCTTCGAAAAGAGATCTGGAAGAGCCAAGGAACCTTGTGTGGTAGAGTTTCCAGTTGTCGGTATTTGTGCTGACACAAACTCTATTGACGAACTATAAGTTTTAAAAGAGATGAGTGCAATCAAAACCAAAAATGAGATTGCCAGTAATACTTTCCTTTCAATCATTTCCTTAACTTTATCCTATTATGCATAATCCTATATTTGAACTATAGTAATTTAATTCGAGTTATCTCTTCTAACACAAATTCTATTTCACTACTGTCTTTTCGCGGTGATTATCTAGTTAGTCCTTATCAAATACGTGATTGGCAGTCATTCTCTACTTATATCCATTATGCAATTCCATGTTATTCTTAATCATAATTATCAAATAGGAAAATTTGCATTTGGCTTCAGTACAAAACGATACAATGAAATTCAAGTAACTTTTGTATCATTGATATGACAAAGGATGAATCCCCACTAACATTTCTGAAATACAAGAACCTGAGCGACATGCTAAAAGTGATATTGTTTTCTTCTCAGTCTGCCTTAGGGTTGACTCCTATGCTTTATCACATTACGTATAAGGGAAAAGAAATTCTCTTTATTGAAACTGGGGCCCTGGGTGGAGCATTAGTTCATTACATAGATGAAAAGGAAAAACCAAATAAGAAATTCATTGAATTGAGGCAATTAACGGGAGAATACGAGTTTGTTGAAAAGATAGGTACTGATACACATTCAATTTATATTCCTATACTTGAATTGGATAGCACCTCCATTCAGTTTCCAATTTAAAAAGTGATATTACACAGTAGCATACGAAATTTTTTGTAAGTTAAAGAACAGCGCTTCAAATTAACAGCAAATTGAAGAATCATTCTAAGTTGGCTGTTCAAAATATTTATGCAGGAAATTCTTTCTATTGCAAGATTAATAAATTTGTTATTAGTAGTAAAATAGAATTCGCACTAAAAAAGGAATCATTATTATAGTTTCCTCAATAAAGTATGATCTAGGAACACTGAACCTATGTATTTTGGATATTGGATTTTTCAATTTTGAGAACTTGGGTTGGTCAGAAATAATCAATAATACATCAGTACGATACAATATTCACCATGAATAGGACGATTCAAGAACGAGAAGGTTCAACAACCAGAAGAAAGCGATATTCTGATTTTTAAGATGGAAACCCCTTATAGTAGCCTCTGTAATGTAGTCTTAGATAGTATCGTATGTTTTAAAAATAGCCGCATAGATTAATAATGCATGGTAGATGAAAGATTATCTCAATTTTTAAATGAAGGTAAGGATTGGGAGAGGAAAGCAACCAGTATACCAGGAGTATTTTTGATTAAACTGCCCGAATACAAAAGCAGACCTGCATACATAGCTATTGAAATTAATCCGGTTGATACGTCAGGAATAGCAACAAAAAAACGTGGGATATTAATTAAATCTCGTTCTGAATTGGAACAGATTAGCAATATTCTGACTAATGCAAAAATTATTCAACTTGCCACAAGTGTAGATGAAGTAAATCCCGAAAAAAAGACCAAGACCCTATCTAGTGAAACTGACGTGTATGAGATCTGAGAGAAGGATCGAGGATCAAAGAAATGTCATTAAAAGAACCTAAATTTTTATGACCAGCCCATTTTTAATCATTACTAATTTTAATAATCGGAGATAGTTGTTACTTGTCTTTGAATGAACAAACAACTTACTTCAATCACCCACTTCTTAGGAGAAATATTCTACGATTTAGAGAATATCAGAAAATGATTGCTAATTCTGCCATGACTAAGAATACGATGGTAATACTCCCTACAGCATTGGGTAAGACAATCATCTCTTTACTTGTATGCATTAATACTCTCTATAATAACAGAGAGAAGAGAATTCTGATCTTAGCGCCTACAAGACCACTTGTGAATCAACACAGGAATTCATTTGTATCATGCTTAAAATTACTTGACGATCAGATTGCTATGGTAACGGGAAAAATACCTCCGCAAGCAAGAACAATTGTGTGGAATAAAAAAGCGATTAGACTTGTTTTCTCGACGCCAGAATTAGTAAAAAACGACATCATAGAGAAGAGACTTTCGCTGAAAGATTTTTTTTTGATAGTATTTGATGAAGCACATCGTGCAGTAAAAGATTATGCATATACCTTCATAGCAGAAAAATATATGCAACATTGTACCCATCCTCTAATTCTCGGATTAACTGCTAGCCCTGGGTCGGAAAAAAACAAAATTCAAGAGATCTGTAATAATTTGTTTATTGAACATTTAGAATATAAGACTGAGGAAGATGCTGATGTAAAACAATACATTAATGCCATAGATGTAAAATGGAAATGGTTCGATCTTCCTCCAGAGTATCACTATGTTAAATCAATTTTGAAGACGATGTTAAAAGAAAAATTAGATTGGTTGGTCAGTAGAAATATCATAAAAAAGGATTCAAGATGGATTTTCAAGAGAGATCTAATTACTACTGGTGAACAGCTGAGATATAGCTTGAATGTTAGGTTAGAAAAAGAACGACCATCATTATACTTTGCCTTAATACAACAATCAATTGCCCTATCACTAATGCATTGTATTGAATTAATGGAAAGTCAAGGATTTTATTCTCTTTGGAATTTTTTGAACAGAACGCAATTAGAAGAAAGCAGGAGTCACAAATTGTTACTAAGCGATCATAGAATAAAAGAAGTAAAAGGGTTGATTGAACAATTGAAAATTGAGCATCCAAAGATTGAATATCTTATCAAAATCCTAAACGAAAGATTTGATTCTCAATTTAATTTGAATGGGAATAGTAACTTGACCGATAGTGCTTCAGAAAAAAAATCTCGAGTGCTTGTCTTTACTCAATATCGAGACACTGCGCAACATATAGTTGAGTTACTGAATAAAAGCAAGATCAAGGCATCGAGATTTGTAGGTCAATCTGAGAAACAAGGTGATCCTGGTATGAAACAGGAGGAACAGAACTCTATATTGGAATATTTTAAGGAAGGAGACTTTAATGTTTTAGTGGCAACTTCTATTGCAGAGGAGGGACTTGATATTCCAGAGGTTGACCTTGTTGTATTTTATGAACCAGTACCGACTGAAATTAGGCATATTCAAAGAAGAGGAAGAACTGGAAGAAAAAATATTGGTTCTGTAATAATTCTAGCAGCAAAGGATACAATTGATCAACGATATCTCGACGTTAGTAGAAAGAAAATCCAAAAAATGAAATCGGTTCTTTCATCCACTAATACATATCTCAATTTCAAACCGGTTAATAGATTGATCGTAAAGCCGGATCCTATGACCAAATATGAAATTGATTCTCTTAATTCTCTTTTGGACAAATTTGAGGAAAGAACAAAGATACAGTCACTATCGTCCAGTAAAAATAAAACATTGCATCATAAAATTGTATATTCCTCAGAAGATCACACTATGGTACAATTTAAGAGACAAGTAGAACGAACTGCAAGGAAGATATATTCTGTTGTAACTATTCATGGAAACAAGGGATTAAAGATTGAAACTATTCATAATGTACCTGGCGTAAACGATGAACTTACAGACGCAGCGCTAAAAATGCTTAAAAAATTGAAAAAAATAAAAATTATTGGTAGGAAGGTAATTATCTCTGATAACGTAGCAAAAATTCGAGGACAGATTTACAACATTGAAATTGAAAAGGTGGTAATGGGTAAAGCACTTGTACTGGTGAACGCTGAATGGCATGCTATATTGCATCACTATGATTATGCTGGCCCAAGAGAGTTAATAAGAAAAGGAAGGGAATTCAAAGCCATAGGAGAATTGTATCATGATGATGATAATTTGAATATACGCGTAAAACAAATCGTGTAGAAGAATATGACGTGTTTATGTGATAGTTTGCATCATAAAACTTGAGTTAATTAATCAGCCGAGCAAATCTGGTTTATGTTGATTGATTATCCTTGATAGGCCATTCATATAGTTTTTTGCAAAACTCGTAATTGGTTGAGAAGAATACCATATACATCCAAGTACTTGACAGTCGTGGCACGTTCTTGCTATATCCCATTGAGGTGCGCTCCAGATTTCTTCGATACTTTGTTCGAGCAAATTATAGGTGTTCTCTGACTTGTTAAATTTCCAACAGGGTACCATTACAGTACCATCCGCGTTAACAAAAGTGCTCTTCCACACTCCACACTCATCGAAAGTAGTACGCCCATACTTGATAATTTGTTCAAAATACTCTGGTGGGATCATTATTTTAGGAAAAGTATTTTTTTTCCCATAATCCAAAATGCTTTCACAGACTTTAATCATAGTATTTCTATCTGGCAATAACGAGTACGATACATCGGCTCTGTCTTCTACAAAAGTTAAGGAAACTGCGTTTGAACCAAGTTCTTTAGCTTTTTCAAAATAACTTTGATCAATAAATTCATCTGTGTTAAATTTTGTAATTACGCTATTGAAATAGTGTGAAGTGTTACTTTGATTGAGGAGTGTAATGTTTTCCATAACTTTATGAAAGGTCTTGCTTGATACACCTCGTACTTTACAATACGGTTCTTCATAAACAGAGTCAATACTACAAGTAATAAATTGGATGTATTGTCTTAGTTTTTCAAGATTTACGGTGTGTAAAAGTGAGCAGTTTGTAATCAATGAAGTGGGCATATTAATACTATAAAGATAACTTACAAGATCCATAAAATCGGGTCGACTTGTTGGTTCTCCACCTTCGATTATAGACCAGACGCAATATTTTGAGACTTTATCGAAAATACTTTTCCATTGTTCTGTAGTAAGGTCCCTTTCATTTACAAGTTTTAATTGGCCTTCTTTATTGGATTCACCAAAAGGACACATAGGACAATAAAAATTACAATAATGGGTCAAACTGAAAACAGCCACTAGTGGCCTTCGTTTACCTACGACCCGATTTAAAGACCACCTACTTAGTAACTTTAAAGTTCGTACCTTATCTACTTCCAACCAATTTATCTAGAGGCTCCATTCGTATTAATCTATTGGAGTTTCATCATATCCAGTGTATTATTTCAAGTTAGATTCGAAATAGATTTTTTATTCTAACCTTGCAAATTTAAGATATACAGACTCATTATCTAATGGATCTAATTTTGCTTTTTGTAATTTGGCTTCA
>VBPR01000007.1:12331-19819 GCA_005877345.1 Nitrososphaerota archaeon | reverse complement strand
TAATTTACTTTCAAGCATTGGAACAGCTCAAATGGAGACAGAGGTAAAAAGAGCTGTTGGTGAGCTTAAAGAAGTGGCCGATGAACATGAGAAAGAACTTGCAGAAAAGACGGGTGTCGAAACTCCAATTGCTGAAAACGAAGTTGAAGACTATTTAAAACAAGTTATTGAAGAGGTAAGTAAAGCTAGAAAAAAATAAACCAACTATGATTATAGGTAGTCCTTGACGTAATTTGATATAACTAGCTGTATCGAAGATTCAATTATTTTTCCGTGATCAGCATTGACTTCCGTACTTATTAATAATAGATGCTCATCTTCTAATGGCATTGTGATCTGTTTAACCTTTTCATATTCTTCCATGGCGTATCTTGCTTTGCCTATTCTATCTGCTAGTCTATTATGAAGTCTCCACCTCTCAAGCGAGATAAGATTTGACTTTATAATCTCATCATCTGTTAAAATGCTTTTGATACCATCCCTGAGTCCTCCGTTTTTGATTACACCTGTATTATCACATACACCAACAAAACGAACCTTCGGGTCTAGGTTAAGTATATCGTTACAAATTTTTTGGTAATCCATATCGAATTCAATATCGTGACTATCTAAAATACTATACTGCAGTTATACAGACACAAACTAAAATTAGACAACTTTATACTACCAAGTTGAATTTAAACAAATAATGACGAAATGTATTGCACTCCACTCATATAAGGGCGGTACAGGTAAGTCAACAATTAGCTCTAACTTGTCAGCATCGTTAGCAAAAAAAGGATTAACCGCCGTTTTGCTAGATGTCGATGTATATGCTCCTAGTCTCCAAGACTACTTTCAATGGCAACCTAAAAAATCGATCAATGATTATCTCTTCGAAAATGCCAATATTGACGAGGTTATCCACGATTTGTCTCCTGTGCTAGATAAATTCTCATCTAATGATGGCGAGCAATCTGAATCATCGAAAGGAAAGCTCTTGGTAGCATTTTCTAGCACTTCAAAGGATGAAATATACAAGCTCGACGGTGCAGTAAGACAAGAGGGCTCCAAGATACAATTACTAAGAAAATTTCTTATGCTAAGAGAAGAGATTGTTTCCAAGTACAACGCAGATTTTGTCATAATTGACACAAGCCCCGGTATTCGGTATTGGTCCATCAATTCTCTGGCTATTGCTGATACAATTCTTCTTTCACTAAAGTTAGACGGTATTGATCTAAAAGGAACCCGACTCCTGGCAAGGGAAATTTATGATAGCTTGACAAAGCTCGGAACCAAATCCTATCTATTGTTAAACAGAGCTGCAGGTTATTGTTTGCCGCCTAATCTGGCTGGTGAACAGACTTCAGCGACACAGGAAATGTTCAATAATACAGTTGATAATCAGAGCGCAGTAATTTCTAAACTTAACGCCGACATTGGCATGGATACAATACTTTCTATTCCTTGTTATTGTGATATTCAGTTTGATAGTAATGAATTTTTAACAGCATTAAGGTATCCAAATCATCCCTTTGCAGGTAAGATTGATGAACTTATAGAAAAACTAAAGACTATTTAGAGTTAAATTTAAAAAATCGAAGGTACTCAACATCAATTAAGATAATGCCTGAAGTAAGGATTCCTGGGCTTTCAAGCTTGATAGGGCAAGCCGCTGCTGAAAAGACTAACTTTGGAATATTATTACTAATGAGTCCTCCTGGAGGAGGCAAAACTATCTTTTGTAGGCAGATGATAACAGATTGCTTGGATACCGGATCTATGTGCATATATATCAATTCGAGTATGACCCGCAAAGAGTATGAAAATCTTTTCAACAATATACCTGATGCAAAAATTAAGAATTTAAAATTTTTAAATCCCTATTTAGTAACTACTGGCAACAAAGAATCAGATACTACTACTAGTATAAACGATCCCAAACTCTCCGCTACTTTTCAAGACATTCGGAATACCATTGAAGAATGGTCCTCATCTGTTACCAATACAATCGAACGAACACAGCAGGGATCTACATCTACCCTTAATGGTCTTCCAAAGTGTGATATCATCCTTGATTCGCTGACACATATGTTTACCTTATTTGAAGAAGACAAAGTATTGAAGTTTGTAAATGCATTATCGTTTCTTATTAAAGAGTTTGAATCATTGGCGCTAATTACCATGTCCGGTACTCAATCCAGTAATGAATCAATTCTGAATAAGTTAAGTTCAATTTTTGATATTGTACTTGAGATCGAGATTCAAGAGGATTCGGACAAGATAAAACGCAAGCTAAAATTAATATCAATCAAGGGAGCAAGTAGCAAGTCATCTTCAGCTCTATTTAATATTGAACAAGAGGGAATTTTAAAATTTGAATCAGAAGTAAGTTCGAAACCAAAATTATCTATATGCGGCCTTTGTAAAGCACCAATTCTAGAAGAACCAGAGTATTACCTAGATATGCCATTCCATCACAACCATGTCAAGATTTACATGAAGCTTGCTGGTGCGTTTGGTCAAGCTCGTGTGTCTGATGCAGGCCCTTCAGGAGTTATCGATGCCGCATTTTTCTTTGTAGATGTAGTAGGCCTGTCAGACCCAGCCTTATCTGTGAGAAGGCAGATAGAGAAGATTGAGGCATTAAATGACATGATAAGTCATTGCGATACCTTCAAGAAAGCATCTGATAAGAGAGTTCTTCCCACAGGTGATGGCATGGCGATAGGTTTCATGTTAAGCCCTGAATCTCCTCTTCAGCTTGGAATCGATTTGCATCAATCTTTAAAAAAATATAACACACATACCAAGAAGGAAGATGGATCGTTTCTAGATGTTCGAATTGGTATTGCGTCTGGAACGGTCTTTATAGTAAACGATGTAAATTCCAACCAGAATATATGGGGACCAGGCATTATTTTTGCTAGACGTGTTATGGATGTTGGAGACGGGGGACACATTTTGTTAGCAGGACCATTAGCTGAATCACTGATGACTCTTGATGACAAGTACAAAAGTATACTAAATTTACTCGGCGATTATCAGGTAAAGCATGGTCAGATAATAAAGATATACTCTGCATACTCTCCTAACGAATTTGGCAATCCTGCAACGCCTGTACGTTTCAAATCTTAGTATCTAAAATTCCTGAGACTTACATATTGTTACTAGATCAATAGCCTTTTAGTCAGCATGGCGATCATCACAAAGGTCGCGTTTCCGAAAATTTATCAATCGGGGTCTATCATAAAAATCCTAAAAGAGGAACGAATGAATGACTTGTTAATGCTTATCGAAGTCTGAGTACTGCCCTAAATCTTAATTCCCTCTTCACAACCTTTTCATAGGCGATATTCATGTCGTCCAATGGAAAAGATTCTGTCATAACACGAACCTTTCAATGACATGACAGATTTAGGAGAATAAAGCGTAATTCTGAGTCTAATTGTTATATCAAAATAGAAACTAACTCTAAAGGACATAAGACTACTGTAGATCTGTATGATGGAGTAACATCCAGGAAATGGTTGATACTGCAGAAAAGGCCATATATCCACATCCCAGCATCTGGTATAAAATTGAACCTAAAAATTCATATTGTCAGAAATGCGGAGAATGATTAGAAAGTGATTCCGTTTGTTCAGAGTACGCGAACTATTAAAAGTTATTCAGTATTATGGCATATACTTACCTAGTCTTTTTAGTCCTCTTTCGACCGTCTTTAACATCTTTACCTAACTTTGTAACTTGTCTGACACTATCAACCTGAATATCGTCAGTTCTGGTAACCAAAGTACTTAATGTGGGTTTAGCATCTCTGCCCAAACTCAATGCCTTTTTACCTTTCCTCAATATAGATAATGTTATTCCCTTCGAATCGAGTGTTTCACCTAATTTCTTCGCTGTTTTGAGTCCATCAAATAATCCAATGCTTTCATCACTTTCGGCGGTACCAAATATCGATGCATCGTTCACGTCCAGAACAACTCTGCTACCTTCGAGAGATACTGATATGACCTGTTTATCCTGAACATCTATGGTAATTTTTCCTTGAACGCTTTTCAAAATTTCGGCTAGAGTATTTACGGTTTTAGTTTCTGGGTCCAATCGTGAGTTGGCAGGTCGACTTTTGTCCAAATCTATTCTATATTATGAGACTTATCTGATAGTTGAGTGGTTAGGGTAAACTTCCCATCCAACCTCCACTTTGCGCTTCCAAGTTCTTTACCCTCTGGCCCTGTGGCTTTTGGTATATCGATTTCAAAATTTTGAAAATTATAGGTAACTTCCATGTTCTTTCCAGTCAACTTGTCCACTACTTCCTTTAGGATGTCAGCCCACTGAGATCCACTTTCCTCGACTTTTTTCCCTACGTAGTTAGCTGCCTCTGAGGCCTCATTTCTTAAATTTTCCATATTAAACTAGAGTCCACATTGTTTATATCGATTACAATGCTAACTTGCCTAGCAAATCATCATAGAATGTTCTTTATCTAAGGAGTATTCGTTTATGTATTTCAAATTTATGATTTTATTTTAGAATGAAAAACCTGAATCTTCAGTAGAAATCAGGTCAAAATAGATATACATACTTAAAGTATAATGCTCATAAGATAAACAGAATGTCTGAAAGGAATATGGAAATTCTTAGCCTCATAAGTAAGTGTAGAGAAATCAGGGATGTGGCAAAAAAATCTAGTCTTTTAGAATACATTAATCAATTGCTGCCAAAAGAATCAAAGATAAAGCTTCCTGCACTTATTACAAACGATGGCATTGATAATCTGCTAAGCTGGATAGAAGTCAAGGTCTCCCCACCAGTGTATGGTCTTTCTACACCTTAAGACTCATTTACATTTGTAAGATTTGCTTTCTATCCTTTTTTTTAATTAAGACATTAAGTGGTACTAAACATTCTGCTCAGCATTTTGAAGCGCACTCTAGTACAAGCTTAATGTTATTAACTGTATTGATTTACTGTGCTGATACAATTATGATTGTAATAATAGCATCAATAATTAGAAGAATTTAAATTATAAATAAAATTTTCAAAAATAAGGGATTTACTGGCCTTGAAGGATATAAACCGCATACCCGTATGACTTATTGTTGTGATTCATCTTCAGTCTCTTTTGCTTGCCCTGGTTCTGGTGCTGGCTCAGGTTCTACGTCCCCTGGCTCTTCAGGTTCAGGTTCCACCTGTCCTATTTCTACAGCCATATCCATTAGTGTTGACATGATAATTATTGATGCCTCGAAAGTATTTATGGATTTATGTTTATAAAGGGATTACATTTCAGGAGATTGATGATACTGTAAAAGAGGCCACGTATACACACTCCAGCATACGGAATAAAATTGAAAATATAAATCTCTAATTGCCAAAAATGTGGTGAATAGAATGAGTTGGTGGTTCAGCACGGTCAGAGTGTGGTACTTAAGCGTTAAGCAGTTTGATGATATATGCTTAACTAGTCTTTTTAGCCTTCCATCGACCCATTTTAATATCCTTACCAAACTCAGTAACTTGCCTGACACTGTCAACATGAATATCGTCACTACCGGGTACAAAGAAATTTATTGTAGGTGTGGCATCTCTGCTTAAATTCACCGCCTTTAATTTCCTCACCCTCTTCTTTTGACGAAAAAATAAAATGCATTAACATTCTTTAACTTCTTGGTTGCTTGATATCCTATCTTTGAAATTAGAAGAGCCATTAGAGCTGTACTTGAATTTTTCATGTCCTACACCAAATTACTAGGAAAAGTAAGAACCACTTAGAATCCGTAGTGTTCCTAATGAGTCTGAATATGATATGTCTTCATTTATTGACTACGCTATTTAACATTTGTTCAAACTTATCAACTGTAATTTTCCAATCATATCTAAGAGCATTTCTTCTGGCATTTTGGCAATAATTAGAATACTCTTGTTTTCTATTGTCCCAAAGATCTTTGAAGTATAATATTGCATTTATAATTTCATGTTGTGTTGCATTTACCAGAAGGCCAGTTTGTCCAGTTATGACAGTTTCCCTTGGACCGGCTATATCACTTGCTATTACCGGCGTCCCTGCCGATTGAGCTTCTAAAGACGTAAGGAGAAATGTCTCAAAGCGTGAGGGAGAAACAAAAACATGTGCAGACTGGAATGCCTCTATCAGTTTTTCTTCATCAACGTAAGAGGAATATATAACGTTGGAAAATTTTTTTTCAAGATCTTTAACGATATACGCAAGAGGTCCTGCACCGAATATATGGAAATTCAAGTTTTTCTCTTGTGAATCATTGATCTTTCTAATTACTTTAGCTAATATATCAATACCCTTCTGATATACCATCCTTCCAGCAAACATCACAGTAAATATATTCTTCTTCTGACCGGGAATATAGCGAACTGTATCTACCCCATTTGGAAAATTGTAAATATTCCTATATCGCCAGGATTGCAACATGTTTTGGTCCTCCGGGTTAAGAACATGAAATGCATCAAATTTCTTACTCAGTGATCTATTTACTAATCTATAGTATAATCTCGTCATTATATTGCCAATTTCAGGAAATAATCCATGATACCCAGAAATAATCTTTATATTATTATTGTTACCTCTTTTGAGTAAGAATACAATCACTTCATTTAACGGAAAGGCATTATTAAAATATAAAACATCAATATTCTCAATCATCTTAGCAATTTGTCTAATCGCCGATATAGTCGGTATCATAAATAATCTTTGATAATTTTCATACTCAAAAACCCGAACGCCATGCCTGTACAAATTTTTTTGAATAATATTATTTTTATTGTGTCCATACTTGGTCGTCAATATAATAATTTGATGCCCTCGAGTAGAAAGCATAGTCGCTACTTGTTCAACCCATTTCTCGAATCCAGCGCCGTAGCTCAAGTTTGGAATACTATAAAATGCTATTTTCATTTTTCCATTATCCATTTTTTGCTGGTAAAATTTTTATGCATATTTGTCTAGCTGTATTAATATATTATTATATTATTATATTATTATGTTACTAATCGGCAAAAACAATGGATTCAATTAGAACGAGCAAGTCCTCAATATTTGTTTTCATTTGTTTCCCACCGGTTTAAATTAAATTATTATCGTATTTTTAGAATTATTTCCTTGTTAAAATAACAGCGCAATTAGAAATTTCTCTAGAAGCGCTTTTAAGTTTTTCCATATACTAAAAATCGCATACACATTCCCTTTCTGGATGGTAAAATATTTTAAAATAACACATTGATATTTAAGTTAAAAAGAAGTTAAGATTCATCCTGAATGCGATAGATGTAGAGTTCTGATCCACACCTCTTACCTTTAGATTTGGTCACAGTAATAGGGGATATATAAATAAATTAAAGTTATTTAACCAGGTCATATTTTATGTCGATCATTTTATGATGACAGACATAACAACTCGCTATTTCGGCAGGCACAGGCTAGCCTTATTTGAAGTCCTGAAAACAATATATTTGCATCATCTA
>VBPR01000007.1:11743-12303 GCA_005877345.1 Nitrososphaerota archaeon | reverse complement strand
AAGTGCATATATGTGCAGTCACTGCAGTCACTTCTATAGTCATGAGATCACCGTGGTACTGCCCATATTGTGAACAGACTTCCCAGAGAAGATGGAATATATCGACACATATAGAGAGGAAACATCCAGGCCTTGATAATCCACCCGCTGAAATGAAACGAGTCACACATCTACAGAGGAAACATCCAGGACTTGATAATCCACCCGCTGAAATGAAACGAATCACGGTAATTGATTCTTATTCTTCTAAACCAATGCCTGAAGCTTCAAACTCTTTCTCACCACGAGGTGATTTTTTCGATCCGGCGAGTGTATTTCAGCAATCAACCAGGGTTCAAAATCTATTACAAGAAATTAAGCAGTTCAATAAAACAGAATTATTCTTTCTTTTAATGGAAATAAACAAGCTTCAGAATTTCAAAAACTATTCAAATAGTTTATTTTGATTTTCTGAAATTTTGAGAAAATGTAAATTCGTACTCAAGAAATTACGCCTCCTCAGATAATAAAAGCGCGCTCATTTTACCCGATGGCATGCAGTGACCTGAATCATTTGAATA
>VBPR01000007.1:0-11677 GCA_005877345.1 Nitrososphaerota archaeon | reverse complement strand
ATAAATGACTCGGGAAATTACAATCTAAAGTGAAGTGTATTACTTTTTCGTTGAAGTTTAATAATTACACTTTTATCTTAGTATCCTAAAATTTTCAAGTAATGAATTCTATTGAATCTCTTAAACTTGATTTTGATTCACAAATACAAGAATTAAATAAGATCTGTAATGACAAGGTTTTGGATGATTGTATTTATATTGGATCGGGTGACTCTTATGTTGTCGGACTATAGTTAGAATTTCTTATAAGTAAAGACTAAGTTCATTATATTCAACTGTCTAAAAACTTTGTAAATCGAGTAAAAAGAGGTATTGATAATCTATGCGAAAAAAATACCAATGGCGAATAACAAAATATCCAGATTTTATTAAAATGTTAAACGCAACTTACGGAACTTTGGAAATTCCGACAGGAACAAAACCGGAGTAATAGTTATGAATTTTACTAACTCGTAGAAATAGATGTCAAATTTCAATAGAAATCATGGATGGTAGTGGGTATACCTATTGGAGAACACGACTATAGTCGTTAATATCGAGTGAATGGAACTCACGGGGAAATAATAATAACAACGCAGACTTTACACTGCAAGGACGATTTTAACACTATTCTTCAAATCTTTCGCAAGTAACCAACAGGGTACAATTCTCATCTGCCTGCTATTATGGAATCTTTGCCTTTTACCTACAGCAGACCCTTTGTTGTATTTTTCTACCATCCTAGTGTTTTTGCAGACTTCACAGCAGCATCATCTAATGCTTGCTTTGGTTCCTTAATTCCATACTGGACCTCATTTATTGCTTGTCTTATATGCTCAGCTATAGATGGATATTCTGGTATAGTCGGTCTTCCTTGTCCAAATTGAATTAGAGAAAGGATTTCATGTGAATAGGGTAATGTCCGTTCAAAGAGCTTTGAATAATTTCCTTCACCTATTGTCTTTTGCGTAGGAAGATACAAGTATTCGGCTAGCCAAGGTGCAAGTATCCTTGGCTCCAGCATTATTGTAATCAGTTCCCATGCTAATTCCTTGTTTTCTGATACTGTAGGTACACTTAAAACCCACCCTCCCATCATCGTTAATGTCCGGTTACCTTTATTTGGAACAGGAAACATTGGTATGAATCCTATTTTCTTTTCAAAATTTGATATTTTTTGTTCTGCTGGTGGAAACCAATGTGGTATCCACTGTCCGCCTAAATATATGGCAAATCTCTTTTGTGCAAACTCTTCATCTAAGTTCTTTAAATCTCCATTTTCTGGTTTTATTCCAGCATTCGCTTGCTCCTTTATGAACTGCATGGCTCTTACTCCTTCAGTACCATTATATGCTGGAAACCAGTACGCTCCTTTTGTAGGATGCCCACCTTTAAGTTCGATTATATTTCCTCGAAACATCCATAAGTATGGGTACCATAGGTCAGGTGATAATGCAGCGTCGAATAGTATTGTGCCTTGTATTTCTCTGTCTTTTAATGCATTGTTTAGTTTCTTTGCAGATTCAATATAGCCTTGCCAAGTCTCTAAGCTACTGGAATTAATGCCTGCTTCATTTAAGAGGTCTTTCCAATACCATATCCCTCTTACGTCGGTCCAAGCCCATATTCCATATATTGTATTATTGTATAGACTGCCATCCAGATTTGACTGATACCAATCTGAAAGGTGTCCCCACTTTTGTGCCCTATCAGTAAGATTAGTTACGAGTCCTTTCTTAGCGAATTCCCCTAGCCATATTTGATCTAAAGATACCAAATCAATGGAAGGGCCAGATTGATTAGATAATGCGTTTATTAATTTCATTCTAGTATTATTATATAGATTATTAGCATCAATAGCGATTTGAATATCTAAATTAGGATGTCTATTTCTTAATTCTTGTAGTGCTGGTTGTATAAGTGCGTTCCATCTAGTAGGATCACCAAGGTCGGTTAGTATCGCTCTAAGAGTAATCTGTTCTTTTTTCTGTTGAATACGGTCTGTTTGTTGTGGTGACGAAAAAGCAATGTTGACCGGAAACAACAAAAGATTGCTAAGCAATATTATTGCAAGTGCTATACCAATGAATGATGACAGTTTATACCTGTTTGTATTTAATTCCAAATGTCATAATGATAAATGATTTAATCTTTAAGGGTTTGCCCTAAATGAGAGTGAAATTTACAATAATACTTCATTTTGCTGTTCTAATATCATCGTGCATTTCATCTGCAAGGATCTAATCCTCCCTTATCTATAGCAGTTTACCATTTGGACTAAGAAGAAGACTGGATATGAGTATATGTGGTAAACTAACCGCCTAGTGATAATGAGTTAAGTTCAAAAAGTTTGTCTCCATCAGAATAATTAGCATACATACTTCCAACGAACATGTAATTCAAACCGGTTCTGAGTCATAATTAAATATTTTGTAATATCAATATTAATGCCAAGAGGATTAAAAGGTGTTTGAATACAAAAAACTTGACATATGCGTGACTACAGTCAAACGTAAATCTGGTAAGAAGTTTAACGCACATGCAGTTTGTAATGCAAGCATGTCTGGCAGAACAAGGCATAAAAGGAAATAGCATACAAGAGGATATTAGCTATTGAATAAAATACTCTGTGTTTTCTTTTCCGCTCATTCTTTATAATTACAAAAATCCTAGTTCTCAAGGAAATTAATTGTAATTAGAGATATACTTGGCGGAATGACGAATAAACATGCGAATTTGTAGAGCATCTAATTTTATGTGAAATTTTTCTAAAAAATCTCTACAAAAGGTTAAAAAAGAGAGGTGTTTGCTGCAGAATAGAAATTATTCCTTCTTATAATTCTGAGCGTCTTCCTTGGTTATTGAAAACCAGACTTTGTCTCCATCAAAGCGTTCAACCAGTTTTTTTGGTAAATAAAATTTGTCCTTGTCTACAAGCCCTCTTTTAGTAACGACTATTTCAGGCTCTAGCTCATGAACTTCACCCAGATCATAGTCGTTTATACCTCGTGCTTCTTTCTTTAAGATATCATCCCAGTTAGTTATGTTGCTCATAACAATTATGGGTCAACATTTGTTATAAGTATTCATAGCAATATCAAAGTATGGTTAGGCCCGGGTTAATTGAGTCGCTGGTTGACTTCTAGGATCATTGAGGCATTGAATCGAACTAGATCTCAGTACTAAAAAAAGGAACTTGCGCATTACTATATAAACTTTGTAGTACTAAAGTATTTGATGAAATCATTTAGTTATACTAATATATTGTTGAGCGATCCTCGGTCTAGTTGCAATATCAGGAAGTTTTTCTGCAGTAAATTTTGTATCTGGTCAACAAACATTAGACATTAAGACCGCAGGTGGTAATGAGCCTTTGGTGGGGAAAAGAAGGGGACTGTACAGCTCGTTCCCAAAGAACATACTGTCAATATAGTTGCAAATATATCTACTCCGCCCAAAGAAGGTAAGGTATTCGAGGGCTGGCTGAAGACGTTGTGGATCTGGTTGAAAGCTAAGTTTAGGAGACTTCTCAAAGAATGGAACACTCGACTATACGGCGACGATGCTAAATCCATATACTTATACACAATTCCTTGTCACAGAGGAACCATTTGAAGATGCAGATCCTAATGCTGCATCGGCAGTTGCAGGGGCTAAACTTGTAAGTCCATTTGGACAGTAAAAGAACTCTTTTTTAGTGTTTTATTTTGAGAATTTGCACATTTTACACAAGACGTTCGACTGTTATTAATACGACCAAATTTGTAACATCATCCCACCCCAAAAATCACTATTATATTTTGTTGATGATACTAAATCCGAAGATTTGAGATGAGTACTATTCTTTCTTATAAAATCAAGTAATAGATCCAAATGAAAGATTGCGAGAGTATGGCCCATAAATTCAATTTAAATCAGGAAGCTATTCAAAATGTCTGAACAAATCAAAGATGCCAGAAATTCCTCAACTAGATAATCATACCTTTACCGTCATTGTTGATCTGAAAGATCTAAAGTATAAGATATGAAATATTGCTTAGATTACGATCTTTGAAATTCGGATTATTTTATAGTTCTCATCCAATCAATTTTTGCCTTCTCGGATGCAAAATTCCTTACTGACCTAGTTCTGGAATACTTATGTCGAATGGCGAATAACAAACCAGCTAGAAAAATAAAACTCCCTATGACAATATCATAACTTATTAATGTATCTGCCACCTAGTCTCATTATTTAAAGATTAATAAAAATCTAAGTCTAGTTCTATCAACTTCAAATTCCGGAACAGTTAGATATCAGGAGCATATGAATGGAAATTAAATTAGATTCTCGGTGCTGGCTTACTACTGGTTATTGTGGACATAGTTAGTTTAAATCTTTTAATGAACTATGATTATTGATGTCGTCCCCCTCATCCTATCAAGAAAAGGCTCAGATAATAGGTGACGAAAAGCAAGCAGACGTGACTATTGCCGATGTAATACGCAATGCAAAGAAATACCTGAATATTTGCGGTGACTCTACTTTACCAAAGTTCACATTATCTGAAACAATAAGAAAACGATATCAGCAAGCCAAAGCCAAAGGGGTGAAAATTCGGTATATTACCGAGATTACAAATGATAACTTGGTTTATTGTAAAGAAATAATGAAAATTGCTGAAGTTCGTCACTTGAACAAAATTGTTGGAAATTTCGTAACAAGTGATAGGGACTATTTAGGACAGTCCTCAGGACATAATTTTTTATCGCATGTAGTATACACTGACGATGATAAAATGCTGGAACAACACAATCGTATCTTTGAAAATTTATGGAATAACGCTACTACACAACAAGACAAAATATCTAGCTTAGAAGTGGGAATAGATCTCAAAGAAGTAAAAGTGTTATCTGACCCACTCGAAATAAGAAGGACATACATAAATCTCATAAGCTCCGCCAATTTTGAGATATCATTGATAATAGCAACACCTAACGCACTGCAAAGAAATTATAGAGGAGGGATAATAACTATGCTAATAGAAGCTGCTCAAAAAAGGAACGTTAATGTTAATTTAATAGTTCCTACCTATGATAAAGACATCATCAAAGAGGATTTTTTCCGGAATGAATCACTGGCAACAAATTTTAAATTTAGAATGAAGACAATTGTACCTGCCATAAAAGAAACTCACATGATTAAAACAACTTTTTTAATAATAGATAGAAAATCACTATTTATTATAGATGTAAAGGATGATAGTAAAGAAAATTTCACAGAAGCCGTAGGATTCGCTACTTTTCACAGAAGCAAATCCAGAACAGAGTCTTACAGTTTTATATTTGATACCCTTTGGAGACAAGCAGACTTACACGAATCGTTGAGGGGAGCGAATAATAATCTCTTATATGCTTATGAAAAATTGAAAGAACACGATGCATTGGAGAAGGAATTTATAGATCTTGCTGCCCACGAATTAAGGACACCTTCTCAGTCCATAATAGGCTATTCGGAAATGCTCAAAGCTCTCCCCGAAAGGAACAAACAATATGAAGAGGCTATATCACGAAACGCTGAAAGACTTTATTCTCTTGTAACGAACATGTTGAGTGTTGCAAGAATTGAGTCTCAGACTATGAAACTTAACAAGACGGTTTTTGATTTAAATTTAAAGATCCAAAATGTAATTAGGGATATCAGTCAACAAGTAGATTCAGATAAAAGAGACATAGTTAAAATTAATTTCAATCCAATTGGAAAAATCAATATAATAGCTGATAAAGAAAAGATATTTCAAGTGTTCGCAAACTTACTAAATAACGCATTAAAGTTTACGGATTATGGTACAATTACTGTAAGTGCAAAACTGGGAGATAAGACTAACGAGGCAATTGTTACAATTAAGGATAGTGGTCATGGTATTGATCCAGAAATAATTCCGCATCTGTTTTCGAAATTTAAGACAAAATCAGAAAAAGGTCTTGGTCTTGGACTATACATTTCAAAAAGCATTGTTGAAACGCATCATGGTAAGATAGAAGCTTATAATAACCCAGATTCCAAAGGAGCTACCTTTATTGTGACGTTACCTTTGAAGTGATAATTTATTGAGATAGATTACATAATTAAATTTGGAAAAGAATTGGTTTTTCATCCGATAAGGTAAATCTTTAAGAAAATTTTAAGACAAGTTAGGGAACTTTTAGAAAATTTTTTGGTCGTATTGTCAGAAAAAGTGTTAAATAAAATATGGTATAAGAGCTAGCATGGAAAGTTTGAAAGAAGAATCTTCAAAGGGGACAAACAAAGATAATAATGCAGATGGTGGTATCTCGAACTGGTCCGACGTTGTAAAAGACATTGTCGATAATCTGACAGGCAAGGATATGGAGGTCACTTACGATTTTGAGAATTTACAAATCGATATGCCGAAAGCAACTGGACCAGAAGGTAGGGAATTAGGTAGTGCAAAATGGAAGATCAATGGCAAGTTTACAATATCTACTCAACTTCATGAAAAATCAAAGACAATGGAATAGATTTTTCTAACCGGGTCTTTCTATATTGCCCGAAGAGAACATTTTCGTAAAAAATGACACTTCAGGATTTTGGATGGTCTGGCGACCATTGTAAAGAGGTCAACTGGGAAAATTAGCATAAAAGTAAATGATAAAACCGGGCTGGTCCTTGATTTTAAAAGGAGTACGTTATTACTTAATATATAGATCCCACTATTCTGGACATTGTGGAACAAGAAAGTAACGAGCTTGGATTATTTGAAAAGCTCAAGGCCGCAAAAAAGGGGGTTACATTACTTGATAATAAAGGGTTGAGCATTTCTATTCTGCGAAAAGGAAAAAAAGCTCTCAGTATTGGTAGGGAAGCATCTCGTAAAATTAGCAGTTTACTAACTGGGAGTGATGATCTTCAGATTGATAGCATTAGGCAAGTAGCAAAACTTGATATAGATATTAAGAAAGCAAATGAAAATAAAAATTAAAATCTAAACTTGTCATTAAAAATTTATTAGTAATTGGCTGGTGCCTAATGTCACAACAAAGTGGGTACCAGCCAATCGGAAGTGGTCACCTACTATCAGAATAGATGACAACTGTAATTCACTAAATTTCTATTTAAACATTGATTTATTGTGACAATTTGAGAAGGCTTTTGATGGTATATCCATAGAATTGCCGTTAGAATATGGCATGACATCTCCTCTTGTGTTAATTTACACAGTTGAGAATCAAATAGAGCTATTAAAAAATAATTTCTCAGATAAAGGTCCTACCATCCAGAACGTGCTCTAGAATACTTTACAGACAATAAGCAAGTTTATTCACTTGTTATTTCCGATTAAAGGATGTCAAGGTTTAATGGTTTAGAGCTAATAAAGAGAATAAAGAGTTCAAATCCTAACGTAATAACGATACCTATGAGTGGTTACAATTTTGACCTAGTAGATAATGGTACTTTTTTATTTACAAGAACTAACGATAACACTTCAATTTTACTAGCTTTATTGGTTTCAATAGAACTTGAATATTCCTGTCGATAAAAATATGGTTTTTTGAAATCTCATTTTGTAAATGCTCATAGACAGTGATAAATAGTATACGAGCTGAAGTGAAGTTATTTAAAATTTCAATCGCTACATCAATTGCGTTCTTGTTACATGGTAACCGATAATCGATTAAATAAATCTCATATGTTACTCTATTAATTTCTTTAATTATATCTTCACCATTCAAAAACGGTCGTAGCCACCTCATGTCCTTTCCCCGAAAGGAAATTTTTTTAGAATCAAAATATCTTCTCCATCTTCAACAATCTTTACTTTTATTTTTTTTCTTGCTTATTTTTTCCATGCTTATCATAATGTAGAACTTAACGACACAATGTGGGATATTGCCGGTATCTAAACAAATACTACAATCAATTGAACAAGAACACACAGTTTAAAAGGTTATTAATATGAGCGTTAGCGATTAGAGGTCTTTATTTCGTGAATGCCTCTTTAGGTCCACGTTTGTTGTAAGCTTCCATTGGTATAGATAATATAGGTCGAACTCCAATACTATTGTATACTTGAATTGGAGGTTGAAATTCACTAATGATGAAAGATCTGGTTAATCCCACTAATTTTAATGTCCTGGTTGGAAAACTTGGGGACGTTCTTACAAGAGCATTAGATCTTCCACTAGGTTACGCAATAAATTGGGGAAGAATCTGGTCACTTTGGCCAGTCCATCTGGAAACTGCATGTTGTAGTGTGGAGTTTGGAGCAGCTTCTGGTCCCAGATATGATGTTGAAAGATTTGGAATAATTGAGGCTTTTGGTTCATTAAGACAGTGCGATTTGGTTGTTGTTCAAGGTACCGTAACCAGAAAGATGGCTCCTAGGCTAAGAATGGTTTATGATCAGATGCCAGATCCAAAATATGTCATTGCAATGGGTGCCTGTGCAATTACAGGAGGACTATATATCGATTCTTATAATGTACTTCCCGGGATTGATGGTATTATCCCAGTCGATGTATATGTACCTGGCTGTCCACCAAGACCTGAAACCCTAATTCAAGGCTGTATGCTACTGCAAGAAAAAATAAAAAGGTCGAAGATTAGATAATATAGCTGGCTCCATAATCTTGTTATCTAACATTGTCAATTTCTTAGTGCATCAATTCTAATTGATCTCAAAAAAAATGAGGTTTTTTATACTTTTAATTAATCTACCCTTATTGATTTCTCTTTTGGTTTAGATTTAGGTTTTGTCGAATGTTATTTCCAACAATCCATTGGTAAACGTAGATTTTACGAAGTCGATATCAGCTTCGGGTGGTAATCTATGACTTCATGGTATTTTCTCTTTGGATCATTACTATTTATCTCCACTTTATTGTCGTAGGCATTTATTCTAATCTGTTCTTTAGAAACACCAGGCAGTTCTACTACAATCTTAACTTCCTTGTCTGTTGTCGTTACCTCAGACAAAGGTTGTCTTTCCGACAGAATTGCCGGTATAGATTAGCCAGTTCCTCCACTTTGAGTATTTTTACAGTATACGAGCGGAATCAAAATAAACAATTCAGTTCGATACTCAAGAAAATGATCAATAATAAATCCCGAGAATTCTGGTATTCAAGTGTGTATATGAATTTACAATAGCTTGATTACTTCGAGGGTTAGCTCAATCTCTTTATATAGAATAGGACGGGTAATATCAGTCAAATGTTGCCTTTACAATGTTGAATACCAGACCCTCTTCATAGGGCCCCTTGGATATAACTTTCAAAATGCCTTGCTGTACTGATTTTAATCTTTTCTTGTCTGTAATTATGTCCTGAGGAATTTCAATCTTTATTTCCATTTTAAGTAATACTTCTTTAGTTTTAACCAATAATAAAATATTGAAATTGATATTTAAAAATATGAGCTACAAAGTATGCATATTTTTAACACAATTAACGAAAGGTGATAAATTTTATTGAAAGATGCTATTTGATCAAGTTTCATAATTGAATTGAATTGGGATAATATAATCATTAAAAAGCTCCTTGGGAAATCGTATAATTACTAATGAAATATTTTTAAACTAAAAATATAGCAACTTGCAATAATTCACATGAATAATAAATTCTACCAGCTCTCTCCTGATTTGACCATCTGCAGAATAGTCAATGGTATGTGGCAGGTCGCAGGCGGACATGGATATATCGATCGTGAATCGGCACTAGCAGACATGTTAAGATATCATGAGGCAGGCTTTACGACTTGGGACCTTGCAGATATTTATGGTCCAGCGGAGGACTTTATTGGCAAGTTCAGAGATAGATTGTTAAAGCTAAAAGGAAAGGAAGAACTTGATAAAATTAAGTCATTTACAAAGTGGGTACCACAGCCAAGTAGGATAACACGGTCTATGGTTAACAGGGCTATAGAAACCTCTCTTAGCAGAATGAACGTTAGCTCGTTAGATTTACTTCAACTGCACTGGTGGGATTATAACAATCCATATTACATAGATGCTCTGAAATATTTATCAGACCTTAAGGATAAAGCATGTATAAGGCAATTAGGTCTTACAAATTTTGATACTGAACATCTCCAGATGATCACAGACTCAGATGTGCAAATTGCATCAAACCAAGTTCAATATTCAATAATAGATAGAAGACCAGAAGTAAAAATGATATCATTTTGTAAGGAACATAACATCAGCCTTCTTGCTTACGGAGGCATTTGCGGAGGCCTGTTATCTGAAAGATACATGGGAAAAACCGAGCCATCTGCTGTCGAATTAGATACATTAAGCCTACGAAAATACAAGAAGATGATAGATACATGGGGCGGTTGGAATCTGTTCCAAAGGCTTTTATTAACGTTAAATAACATTGCAAAAAAGCATAACGTGAGTATTGCAAATGTAGCTACAAACTATATTCTCGCCAAAGCTACAGTAGCAGGTGTAATTATAGGCGTTAGACTCGGGATAGTTAATCATATAAATGATAACGTTAATGTTTTTAACTTTAAGTTGGATAATTCGGATCACGGTAGTATAGATGCTGTATGTAAAAACGCAAATAACCTGTTTGAAGTTATTGGAGATTGTGGTGAAGAGTATAGGTAATCTGTAGATAATCTATCTTTTGTTCAAGTACAGAGAGAAAACTTTGTTGTGTCCGTGCCTAATTTTTAGATTTCATAGCATATCTATGATACATGCATGAAAAGCTTGCCTTTACGTATGGGACCAGAGGGATTTGAACCCTCGACCAACTGCTCCGCAGGCAGCCATTCTATCCAAACTGAACTATGGACCCAAATTGGTGTAGTAGTAATTCCTTATATGAACTAGTTGCGTATTTTCTGGTCATTTTTGCTTTAGTCTTATATCGACAGAGTGAAAAGGAGATGAATAATTTCAATTTCATTTTCTCAAACAATATATGTAGATAAAAATGATTAACTTAAGTAAATCGATCTAATATGGAAGGGTTCTTACTTGGAGAAATTGAAGAACGCATAGTACTTTTTGATGGTGCTATGGGAACAGAAATACAGAAACTCAAACCAAAACCAGAAGATTTTCCAAACAATAAAGATGGATTCAACGATGGACTTGTTTTATCTAGACCGGAATGGATTGAAAATATACATAGGAGTTATTTGGAGGCTGGATCAGACTGCATCGAAACGAATACCTTTGGGAGTAACCAAATAAAGCTGCAAGAATACGGATTTGGAGAAGAAACAGTATCAATAAACAAGTCAGCAGCAGAACTTGCCAACAGAGTAGTTGAGAAGTTTGCAAATGGAAAAAAGTATGTAGTCGGATCTATGGGCCCTACAGGATACTTACCAAGTTCAAACGATCCTGATTTAGGTAATATTAGCTTGAATAAAATTACAGACGCGTTTGATTTGCAAGCCCAAGGCCTAATATTAGGTGGTGTCGATGTTCTACTTATAGAAACGAGTCAGGATATATTGGAAGTTAAGCTTGCTATTACGGGATCATTTAATGCTATGGAAAAAACTGGGAAGAAAGTACCAATAATATCTAATGTCACCTTGGACAAATATGGTAAGATGTTACTTGGGACAAACGTACAATCAGCCTATACAACCGTTAGCGATATGGGAATTTCTGTGTTTGGTTTAAATTGTTCCACCGGACCAGCTGAAATGGAATCAAGTATAAGATGGTTG